>JBFGTT010000016.1:0-16670 GCA_041565995.1 Rhodothermales bacterium | reverse complement strand
TGAGGCTGGCCCGGTCGCCGAGGAGCTTCTGCCGCAGCGCCACGTCGGCCATCTGGCGCGCGGCGATGCGCCCGTTCTCAATGTTGAGCGGCGAGCGGTAGAAGTAGGAGAGCTGGAGGTCGAGGCCGGGCCGGAGGTTGACCGTGGCGTTGGCGCGCGAGGCGAAGCCGATGGCGTCGTTGCTGAGGCTGGCATCGACGTTGCTACCGTCGGTCACGACGCGGTAGGCGTTGAAGCTGGCGTAGGCGTTGACGCGGCGTCCGAGCTGCATCGTCCCGATCAGTTCGGCGCCCCACGAGTCGCTCGTGTCGAGGTTCTTGAAGGTCAGCGTGGTCACGCCCTGCTCGTCGATGGTCTCGATGAACCGGATCACGCCCGTGGTGCGGCGGAAGTAGGGCGTCAGCGTGAGCGACCCCAGCTTCGAGAACTGGGTAAAGCCGGCCTCGAAGGCGTGGATGTATTCGGGGTTGAGGTAGGGGTTGCCCACGCGGCGGAAGAACGGGTCCTCGTTGGTGTTGAACGGGTTGAGCTGGTTAAACCAGCCGCCGGTGCGCGGGCGGTTGATGCGCTTGCTGTAGGTGAGCTTCAGCGTGCGCGTCTCGCTGGCCTGGTAGGTGACGAAGGCGCTGGGGAAGACGCTGAAGTACTGGTTTTCGAACGCCTCGCCGGTCGTCTCCAGGTCGAACGTGGTGAAGGCCTGCTCCAGACGCACACCCACTTGCAGGCCGAAGCGCCCGATTTCGGCGCCGACGATGCCGTAGGCGGCGTGGATCTGCTGGTCGTAGACGAACGTGTTGTTGCGGCCCGTCTCCGGCACGAAGCCGTCGAGGCCTGCGTCGAACGTCTGCGCGTAGAAGTCGCTGTGGAGGCGTTCGATGGAGCCTTTGTAGCCGGCTTCCAGCTTGCCGCTCTCGCCGAGGGGGCGGAGGTAGTCCACCTGCAGCGACGCCTCCCGATTGCGCTCGTCCTGTTCGTTCGTCTCCTGCTCGACGATGGCGCCATCGGCGGCGTCAACCGGCTCGAAGACTTTCTGGGTGAAGCGCGAGAGGTCGTTTTCCCATTCCTGCTCGTAGCGCAGTTCGGCGGAGAATTCGTGCTTCGACGGCTCGACGACGCGCTTGAAGGCGAAGCGGTAGTCCATGTTGAAATCGGTGCGGTCGCCCTCGTTGAGGCGGTCGAAGCGCGCTGTAGTCAGGCGGGCGTCGTCGAGTTCGGTGTAGGCCGTCAGGCCCGTCTGGTCGCCGCCGCGGCGGCTGAGCAGGGCCGAAAGCGTGAGCGTGTTTTGCGGGCTGAGCCGGTAGTCGAAGCTCGTGTTGAGCGTGTGCGAGAGCATGTCGCGCTCGCTGGCGTCTACCTGGTCGAGGTAGCTGTAGGGATCGAGGAAGCGATTTTCGCGGAAGCGCCACCCACTGCCGTCGCGCGTGCCGGTGCGGAAGCCGTAGCTGGCGAAGACGCCGAGGCGACCCTGCTGGTAGGTGAGGTTGCCCGAGGCGCCGTAGTCGCCCCGCGTGCCGGCGTTGAGGCTGAGGCTGCCGCCGAGGCCGAGGTCGCGGTCCTGGCGCAAGACGATGTTGAGGATGCCGGCCATGCCGTCAGGCTCGTACTTGGCCGACGGGTTGGGGATGACCTCGACGCGCTCGACGACGTCCGAAGAGAGGCCCTGCAAGAAGGTCGTCAGGGCCTCGCCCGTCATCGGCGAGGGGCGCCCGTTGATCAAGATGGCGACGTTCTGGCTGCCGCGCAGGCTCACGTTACCGTCGATGTCCACCTCCACCGAGGGGATGTTCTGCAGCACGTCGGCGGCGCTGCCGCCAACGCTGACGAGTTGGTCCTTCGTGTTGTAGACGGTGCGGTCGATGCCGATCTCCATGAACTCGCGCTCGGCGCTGACCTCCACCTCGTCGAGCATCTGCATGTCGGGCGTGAGGCGGATGGTGCCCAGGTCCACCTGCGGCTGCCCGGCGCGCGGGGCCACGTCGGAGACCGTCGCGGTGGCGTAGCCGATGAAGCTGACCTTGACGTAGTAGCGGCCCGGACGCAGCCCGTCGATGCGGAAGCTGCCGTCGGCCAGGGTGACGGCGCCGGTGGCGAGCGTCGAGTCGGCGGCGTTCCACACGGCAACCGTGGCCATCTCGACGGCCTGGTCCGAGGCGCCATCGACGACCGTGCCGTTGAGGCCGGCCTGTGGTGCCCCGCCGGGCCGCTCGCCGCGACTTTGCGCGTGGGTTGTTTGCATCGAAGCGGTAGCCAGAAGCAGCACGGCCAGGAGTGCGAAACGCTTTTTCATGATCGAAACTCGGAGCGAGCCGGTTTAGGGATATGGGTAACGCGCCGGAGCGCGGTGTGGGTCGATTGCGAGGCTATTATAAGGCGCGCGAGCAGCGCGGATGCAGGCGCCGGCACGAACTGCACGGGCCTGTCACGAAGCGTCGCTGCGGTGTCATGAAAGCCGCCCAGGGAAGCGCCGGAGGCCGGCTGGCCGCGACGAAAGGCAGGCAGGTCGGTACGAACGGCACGCCCCGGCAGCGCCGCGAAAGCGCCGTCCGTCGCCCGCCTTCTCGCCACGGGTCTGCCCTGGGCGGGCCGGGCACGAACAGAGCCGGGCCGGTGCGCGTCTTATGACAGCCACGTGCCAGTGGCTACGCTCCCGGTGCCGTTCGTGACGGGCGGGGCATCATCGCATCGCGCGCGGTGTTATCTTTCAGCGATGAAGCGGCGCCGGGATCGAGCGGCGGACGCCGCGCCACGAGCCTCAACCCACACCCCGATGAACGCTGCAACCAAGACGGACGGCGCGCTGGACGCCCAGGATCGCTGGCCCCGCGCGTGGAGGTCGCGGTGGATCGAAGGCGGCGTCATCGTCGCCTTCTGGGGCGTCATCATCCTGCTCACCATCGCCCAGCGTGCGCTCGGCACTCGTTTCGGGCCGCCCGGCGGGTTACTTCCAGGCGAGGCGCTGCAGGCGGTCGTCGAGTACACCGTCTGGGCCTTGCTGACGCCCGGCATCTTCTGGCTCAGCCGTCGTTTCGGCCTGGAGGGGGGGCACCTGCTTCGCCACCTGGTGCTGCACGCCCTCGTCGCCCTCTTCGCCGCGATGGCGCTCAACACGTTCGGGTTCGCGACGTTCTACGTGCTCGTGCAGGTGGAACTGCCGCGCCCCTTCTCGTTCGTAAACAGCCTCTTCAGCGTCTACTTCCTCGACGAGCTGATCATCTACCTCCTCGTGCTGGCCATCGGCTTCGCGCGCGACTACTTCCTGCGCTACCAGGAGCATCTGACGGAGGCCGTGCAACTGCGCACGCAGGCGGCCGAACTGCACGCGCAACTGGCTGAGGCGCGGCTTCAGGCGCTACGTATGCAGATCAATCCCCACTTCCTCTTCAACACGCTGCACGCCGTCTCCTCGCTCGTCGAGCGCGACCCGCGCGGCGTGCGCCGCATGATCGCCCGGCTGAGCGAGCTGCTTCGCTACACGCTGGCCGGGTCGAGCGCGCAGGAGGTGCCGCTGCACCAGGAATTGACGTTCCTGAACGGCTACCTGGAGATCCAGCAGATCCGGTTCCAGGGCAAGCTGGAGGTGCAGCAGGAAGTGGGGCCGGACGTGCTGGAGGCGCTCGTGCCCAACCTGATCCTGCAACCGCTCGTCGAAAACGCCATCAAGCACGGCGTGAGCAAAGCCGACGGGCGGGGGCGCATCGACGTGCGCGTCCGGCGAGAGGGCGAGATCCTTCACCTGAGCGTGTGCGACAGCGGCCCTGGCCTGGCGCCCGCCGCCGGCGACGGGGTGCCCGAGGCGAGCGAAGGCGTCGGGCTGAGTAACACGCGCGAGCGCCTGGAAAACCTCTACGGCGCGGCGCAACGCCTTACGCTGGAGCCTGCCGAGGGCGGCGGGCTGTGCGCCCGGATCACGCTGCCCTACCACACCGCTGCCGACCTGCGCACCCTCGCGGTGCCCACCCAAGAATAACGACGACGGACGAACAGCGAAGGATCGTCTATCGTCCGTCGTCGGTCGTCCAAACAGGCCGCCCATGCCCGCCGACCGAACCATCCGCGTGTTGATTGCCGACGACGAGTTGCTGGCCCGGCAGCGCCTCGAGGATCTGCTTCAGCCCGTCGAAGGCGTCGAGATCGTCGGCCTGGTGGAGGACGGGAGGCAGGCCGTCGAAGCCATCCGCCGCCTCGCGCCCGACCTCGTATTTCTGGACGTGCAGATGCCCGGCCTCACGGGCGTCGACGTCGTGCACGAGATCGGGCCGGAGCAGATGCCGGTGGTCATCTTCGTGACCGCCTACGACCAGTACGCCCTCAAAGCGTTCGACCTGGCCGCCCTCGACTACCTCGTCAAGCCCTTCGACGACGAGCGTTTCGACCAGGCCCTGGCCCGCGCCCGGCAGGCTATCACCCTCCGCGACGTGGACACGCTGCGGGATCGCCTGGCGGCGCTGTTCCAGGGCACGCCCCCGCCCGCCGCACCGCCCGCCCCGCGCTACCTGGAGCGCATTGCGGTGGACCTGCGCGGCCAGGTGCGCGTGGTGCCCGTCAGCCAGATTCGCTTCATCACCGCCAGCGGCCCCTATGCCGAGTTGCACACGGACGAGGAGGCTTACGTCATCCGGGAGCAAATGCAGACGCTGGAAGAGCGCCTCGACCCCGTCCAGTTCTACCGCATCCACCGCAGCGCCATCGTCCGCCTCGACCAGGTCGACGCGCTGCTCTACAGCGCAGGCGGCGACTATGCCGTGCGCCTCAAAGACGGCAAACGCCTCAAGGTGAGCAGGAACCGGCGCGAGGAACTGGAACAGCGCCTCGGCCTCGACGCGCTCCGGACGACGGGCAAAGGATCTTGAGGCAACGCGCCCAGGCATGCCGCCGCTGCGGCCCTATTCCTTCCTGCCCGCCGCCACGAACAACCGCCCCCCGAATACGTGCGGTGATCCGGGCAGGCTGATCAGGCGGAAGTCCTCGGCCACGGCCTCCAACGGCTCCCAGAATCGCCGCGACAGGTCGGCCCGCGCTACCAGTTGTGCGCCCCACGTCTGCAAAACGCGCCGCTCGGCATACCCGTCGAAGAGGACGATGCGCCCTCCGCTCCGCAGCAGTTGGTAGCCACGCCGAAAGGCGCCTTCCCAGTCGGCCATCACCGTCATCCCCAGCGTACAGATGACGAAATCCACGGTCGATCTGCCGCACGCTTCGGCCAGCCGGTCCGGCCCGAAGGCGTGCACGTCGGCCTGCACGAGGTGCACGTTGGTCCACCCGGCCTTTTCAACGCGCCGGCGTGCGCGCCGCAGCATGCCGCCTGAAAGATCGACCCCGACGATGGCCCCCTCGCCGACGGCTGCCTGCAGGAGGGCGAAATTCTGGCCGGTGCCGCAGGCCAGGTCCAGCACCAGGCTGCCGGGGGTGGCCTGGAGGGCGGCTACGGCCTCGGCGCGCGGCCTTCGATAGCGTCTCTCCAGCGCCCGGTCGTAAAAGAGCGAAAAGAAATCATACCACATCGCAGCATCGGTTTTTCGAGCGTGTCCGGGGCCACGCCTTCGCTACGTCCGGTAGCCGTAGGAGCGCAGCAGCGCCTCGCGGTTGCGCCAGTCGTCGCGGACCTTGACGAAGAGTTTGAGGAAGACGGGGCGGCCCAGGAACGCCTCGATGTCTTGCCGCGCCGCCGTGCCCACCTGCTTCAAGGCGCGCCCCCCCTTGCCGATCAGGATGCCCTTCTGCGTCTCGCGCTCGACGACGATCTCGGCCTCGATGAGGTCCTTGCCGTCCTCGCGCTCCTCGTAGCCGGCGATGTTGACCGTGGTGGAATAGGGGATCTCCTGCCGGTACCGCTCGAAGACCTTCTCGCGGATGATCTCGGCGACGAAGAACCGCTCCGGGTGTTCGCTGAGCACGTCCTTCGGATAGAACGGCGGGCCGGGCGGCAGGCGCTTCTTGATCTCGACCAGCAGCGCGTCGAGGTTGTGGCCCTTCAGCGCCGAGATGGGGACCACCGCGTCGAAGGCGCGCTCGCGCAGGTACGCCTCGACCAGCGGCAGCGCGTCCTCCTGCCGGATCCGGTCCATCTTGTTGATGGCCAGCAGGGCCGGGCGGTTGCCGAGTTGCGCCAGGCTGAGCGCGTCGAGGCGGGGCTGCGTGGCGTCGGCCAGGAAGACCACCACGTCGGCGTCGGCCAGGGCGTCGGCCACGTGGTGCATCATGGCCTCCTGGAGCTTGTAACGCGGGGCGATGATGCCGGGCGTGTCGAGGAAGATGATCTGGTGGTCGTCGCCGGAGAGGATGCCGAGGATGCGGTGGCGCGTGGTCTGCGCCTTGGGCGTGACGATGGAGAGCTTGCGGCCCAGCAGCGCGTTCATCAGCGTGCTCTTGCCGACGTTCGGCCGGCCTACCAGCGCCACGTAGCCGCTGCGGTGGTCTTCGGGAAAGGCGTCGGGGTTGAGGGCGGAGGGGGGCATGGATAGCGGCAAGGGGTTAAAGGGTTGGGGTGTTAACCCGTTTTGGATCTATAGAAATCAATCAAACTCAAACACCCTCAGTACCCCTTCACCAGCAGCCGCATCTCGCGCACGGCGCGGTCGAGGCCCACGAGCACGGCGCGGGCTACAACGGCAAAGCCGATGGAGACCTCGCGTACGTGCGGCACGGTCTCGCGGAAGACCGGGTAGTTGCGGTAGTCGAGGCCGTGCCCGGCGTGCACGCGCAGGCCCAGGGCGTGCGCCCGTTCGGCGCCGCGCGCCAGGCGCTCGGCCATCTGCCGCTGCGCTTCGGGCGTGGGCGCCGTGGCAAAGTCGCCCGTGTGCAGTTCGACGGCGTTGGCGCCGGCCTCGCGGGCGGCCTCGATCTGGCCGAGGTCCGCCTCGACGAAGAGGGCTACTTCTTCGATGCCCGCCTCGAAGAGCCGGGGGATGACCTCGCGCAGGCGGTCGCGGTGGGCGGCCACGTCGAGGCCGCCTTCGGTGGTGACCTCCTCGCGGCGTTCGGGTACGAGCGTCGCCAGGTGAGGCTGCACCTGGCAGCAGATGCCGACGATGTCTTCGTTCGTGGAGAGTTCGAAGTCCAGCTTGCCCTGCACGGTTTGCCGGAGCAGGCGCACGTCGCGGTCGGTGATGTGGCGGCGGTCTTCGCGCAGGTGGAAGACGATGCCGTCGGCGCCGGCCAGTTCGCAGAGCGCGGCGGCGTGGACCGGGTCGGGGAACGTCTCGCGGCGCGCGTTGCGCAGCGTGGCTACGTGATCGATGTTGATGAGCAGGTTGGTCAACGGGCTGCCGGGGTGGTTGAACGTGAACCTTTCGAAAAAAAAGTCCCTGTGGAGCAACTCCGGGGCCTTTGCGGGGTCTGCCCATAAAGCTACAGAGCGCCCGGAAGGAATGAAACTCTCTGGATCGGCCCTTTGTTTTCGCCGGCTACGGGCCGTGGCCTGGTGCGGCTGCAGCCCCCCCGGCCTCGGCGTAGTTGCATTTCGAGGGCCGTTACCTGTATTTTCGAACCCGGCGCTCTCTTCGGTATCGCCCCCACCGAGCGGTTCCCCTTTAACCATATCTGGAGCACGACGCGCATGGCTTCGAGCAGCCAAGGTCTTCGAATCGGCATTCAACTCCTGCTAGGGATCCTCATCCTGGCGCTGGCTTACTGGCTATACGTCTCCGTCACCGGGCCTTGGCAACAGGTGGAGCAGCAAAGAGAGGTGCGGGACCGGACGCGGGCGCGGATGCTCCAGGTGAGCGAAGGGCTCCGGGCCTTCGACCGCCAGAATGGGCGTTTCCCCGGCTCGCTGGATTCGCTGCTCGTCTGGATGACGACGGACTCGCTGGGTCGTAGCATCCCCACCGACGACCTCCCTCCGGATTCGCTGCTGGTCTCGCCGCGTACGGGCAAGGGCTGGCTCTACACCGTCAACGACACCGGGCGCGTGGCCATCTACCTGCTCAAGGATCCCGACTCGGAAGACCACATCGGCTCGGAGATGCCCGACGTAACCCGGCTCAACGCGGCGAGCTGGCAATAGATAGCCGGATGAAGGGTCCCTTATCGACGTGAGCACGCGGGCAGGTATCGACATCTACGGCAAGGTGCTGCGCTACGCTGAAGTAGAGCAGCGCCAGGAACGCTATCACCTGCTGCGCCTGGGCCGTTGCGACTTCGACTTCGACGTGGCCGCCGCGCTGCTCGAAGGCGCCGCCGAGCGGCTCGAAGCGCTCACCGACGCCCTCAGCGACGTCTTCGAAGGCTCCACCGCCGCCCGCCTCTACGTCTCGTTGCACCCGCCCCACTGCTACTCCTTCTTCACCCCGCTGCCGCCCGAAGTCTCCAAAGAAGAACGCAAGCAGCGCCTGCTCGACGAGGCCGCGCTGCTGACGCGTTCGGGCGCCAAAGAACCCCTCCGCCTGACCGCCGACCGCCTCTACGCCGACACGCTCGACGAGGACGAACGCGTCGAGTGGTATCACGTGCTGGCCGTGCAGGACGGCCTCCACGCTGGCTTCGACCGCGTCTTTCGCATGCTGCCGCAGACGCACAACCGCATGATGGTCAGCATGCACGCCGTCGCCAACGCCGTCGAACGCATCGAACAGCAGGACGAGGCGCCCCGGCAGGCCCCCTTCTCGCTCGCCATCGGCTGGTATCCTACCCACGTCGAGTACACGCTCTGCCACCAGGGACGCTGGTACTTCGGCCACTTCACCGACGCCGACGACCCCGACGACTGCGCCTACTTCGCCCTGCTGCTGCTCAACCGCCTCGACCTCTCGCCCGCCGCCGTCGGGCGGGTCTTTCTCTACGGCGGCTACCAGGATCTCGAGGCCTTCGCCTCGCTCGGCGACGTGTTCACCGTCGCCCCGGAGCCGCTCGACCCCCGGCGCCTGATCGAACTCGACGAGCAGAGCATGGCCGCCGACGAGCACCTCGACGCCTACGCCCCCTGCATCGGCGTGGCCCTCTAATCGGAACCACATCGTCTCATTTCCGGCAAGACTTCGCCCGGCTGCCGGCGTAGTATGATCGATTGCAGCCACGAATCGCTTTTCCGGAAGACGCACAGCGGATCGGCCGGCGGAGGCGCGCACGCCCGGCCCGCCCGATCCGGAGACGATGGCATGGATCCCCAGTCCCAACGCCCGCTCCGCGACCTCGACGTGCCGCTCGAACGCGACGGGTTCTTGCGCACCCTGATCCGAGAACTCGCCGGCACCTTGCAGGAGGTGGTGGGCCTCGACGAAGCCTCGGGCTTCATCAGCGTGGTGGGCCACAACATGGGCAGGCAGATCGAGCAGGACTACCGCCAGGCCCTCGGCGTGCCCCGCCTCGCGCGCGAACAGGTGGCCGACGTGCTCGTGGACCTGAAAGCCCGCATCCAGGGCGACTTTTTCGTCATCGAGCAGGACGACGAGAAGATCGTGCTGGGCAACCGCGCCTGTCCCTTCGCCGAGAAAGTGCTGGGCCGCCCGGCCATGTGCATGATGACCTCGAACGTCTTCGGCGCCATCGCAGCCGAGAACCTGGGCTACGCCAAGGTGGAACTGCGAGAGACCATCGCCCAGGGGCAGGCCGGGTGCCGCGTGGCGGTGTATCTCAAACCTACGCCGGAGGCCGAGCGGGCGCCGGGGCGCGAGTACTTCAAGGGTATAGAAACGTCGTGACGCCTGAAGCTTTTTCCGCCTTTGCCGGCCTGCTGCCGGAACCGATGCTGCTGGTCTCGGGCGCCGGGCGCGTGCTGGCGCTCAACCCGCCCGCTGCGGCGGCCCTGGCGGCGGCGGAGCCGGTGGGCCTCTACCTGACCGACCTGGCGGCCGATCCGCCGGAGAAGCTGGCTCGCTACCTGGGCGCCTGCTCGCGCAGCCGGGCGATGGTGCTGGGCGCGCTGACCCTGCGCCGACCCGACGGGCAGACCCGGACGTGGCGCTGCGAAGGCGCCGTGCTGCGCCCGTGGTCCCCCGAAGCGACCACGCTGCTGATGCTGCGCCTGCGCTCCAGAGAGGCGGCCGGACGGCGCTTCGCCCTGCTCAACGACAAGATCGCGGCGCTCTCGCGCCAGGTCCACGAGCGCCTGGAGGCGGAAGCGGCCCTGCGCCGGGCACACGAGCAACTCGAAGAGCGCGTGGCCGAACGCACGGCGGCCCTCTCGCGGGCCAACGCCGAATTGGAACGCAGCAACCGGGCGCTGGAAGAGTTCGCCAGCGTCGCCTCGCACGACCTCCAGGAGCCGCTGCGCAAGATTCAAGTCTTCGGGACGTTTCTGGGAGAGCGCGAGGCCCGGCACCTCGACCCGGAAGGCCGCGCTTACCTGGCGCGGATGCTGCACGCGGCGCGGCGCATGCAGACGCTCATCACCGACCTGCTCAAACTCTCCCGCGTAGCCGCCGGGCGGCCCTTGGTCCCTGTCGATCTCGACGAGGTGGTGCGCGGGGTGCTGGCCGACCTCGAAGCGCGCATCGCGCAGGAAGCGGCGCGCGTGGAGGTAGGCCCGCTCCCGGTGATCGAGGCGGACCCGCTGCAGATGCGCCAGCTCTTGCAGAACCTCATCGGCAACGCGCTCAAGTTCCACCGCCCGGGCGTGCCGCCCGTCGTCCGGATTTCGGGCGAGGTGGTCCCGGCGCCGCAGGGCGCGGCGGGCGACGGCGACGCCCGGACCTGCTGCCGCATCGAGGTGGCCGATAACGGCATCGGCTTCGACGAACAGTACCGGGACCGCATCTTCACCCTCTTCCAGCGCCTGCACGGACGCGGCAGTTACGAGGGCACCGGCGTGGGCCTGGCGATCTGCCAGCGCATCGTCGAGCGGCACGGCGGCCGCATCACCGCCCGCAGCCGGCCCGGCGAGGGCGCCACGTTCGTCGTGCTGTTGCCGGTGGCGCACGCGCAGACGGAGCCTGCGCCGCCCCCGCCTGCCGCCGCCTCCGTCCAGGAGACCGCGTAGGGCCGCTTCCGCCTCCGCTATCTGCCCGCCTGCTGCGCCTCCCCGAAGGCCGCCTCGTCGACGAACCAGGTCAGTTGCTCTTGCGCCCGGACGAAGGCCGCCGGCAGCGTGCAGCCCGCCTCGTCGAGGATTGCGCGCAACGGTGCCTGCTTCTCCGCCCCCGAAACCAGGAAAAA
The DNA here is from genome assembly GCA_041565995.1 of Rhodothermales bacterium. GTDB lineage: Bacteria > Bacteroidota > Rhodothermia > Rhodothermales > JBFGTT01 > JBFGTT01. Next base: position 5,579 of record JBFGTT010000016.1, on the reverse strand, counting down.
GACGCGGCGCGAGCGGTTGAGCAGCTGCAGCGTCAGCGTGATGCGGGGCCGGACGGCGTAGCGCGGCGGCGCCTCGACGGCTTCGACCCACGGGGCGGCCTCCTGCGCCAGCGCCCGCTGCGGCGTGTTCTCGGGGAAGAGCGACGCCGTGTGGCCGTCGGCGCCCAGGCCCAGCAGCGCCAGGTCGAAGGCGGGTTCCGACGTTCCGAAGAACTGCTTCAGCGTGGCCTGGTAGGCGGCGGCGCAGGCAGGCGGCGCGCAGGCGGTCGGGATGGGGAAGACGTGATCCGGCGGCAGGGGGGCGCGGCGCAGCAGGGCCTCGCGGGCGGCGCCGTAGTTGCTGGCCGGGTCGTCCGGGGGGACGAGGCGCTCGTCGCCCCAGAACAGGTAGAGGCGGTGCCAGGCCACGCGTGTGCGGTAGGGGCCGGCCAGCAGTTCGTAGAGGCGTTGCGGCGTGCCGCCCCCGGCCAGCGCCAGCGCGAACCGCTGCGGCTCCGGCGCCGTCGCCATCGCCTCGATCAACGCTTCGGCGGCTGCCCGACTCAGCGCCTCCAGGTCCGGCAAGACCCTCACGGCCCCGTTGGGCCGGTCTCTTTCGAGATGCGTCATTCAATTCCCGTTGGTCCATTCCGGAACCAGGCGGTGCGTGGCTTCCGGCCCCCAGCTTCCGGCGGGGTAGGGGTGTACGTCCAGGTTTTGCTCGATCAACGGCCCGTAGAGTTCCCACGACGCCTCGGCCTCCTGCGCGTGCACAAACAGCGTCTGGTCGCCCGTGATCACGTCGTAGAGCAGCGTCTCGTAGGCTTCGGGCAGCGCGCCGAAGGCGTCCTCGTAGCGAAAGCGGAGTTGCTGCGTCTTGAGGATGAACGGCTCCCCGGGGGCCTTGACTTCGAAGCGCAGGTCGAAGCCTTCGTTGGGTTGCAGCGTGATCAGCAGCACGTTGGGGTGGATGCGGCACGTCTCTTCGTAGGGCTGGAAGATCGACACCGGCGCGCCCCGGAAGCGCACGGCGATCTGCGTCAGGCGTTGCGGCAGGCGCTTGCCGGTGCGCAGCACGAAGGGCACGCCCTGCCAACGCCAGTTTTCCACGCGCAGGCGTAGCGCCACGAACGTCTCGGTGCGCGAGGCGGCGTCGATGCCGTCCTCGGCGTGGTAGCCCGGCACCGCCTCGCCCTGGACGCGCCCGGCGGTGTATTGCCCGAAGACCACGTCGCGCGCGGGGTCGAGCGGCGGCACCGATTCGAGCACCTTGATCTTCTCGCGGCGGATGGCGTTGGCGTTGAAGGTCGAAGGCACCTCCATCGCGATCAGCGTGAAGAGCTGCGTCAGGTGGTTCTGCACCATGTCGCGCAGGGCGCCGGCCCGGTCGTAGTAGCCCGCGCGCCCGGCCAGGCCCAGGTCTTCGGCCACCGTGATCTCCACGCGCTCGATCCGGTCGCGGTGCCAGGCGCTCTCGAAGAGCATGTTGGCGAAGCGGAAGGCCAGCAGGTTCTGCACGGTCTCTTTGCCCAGGTAGTGATCGATGCGGTAGACCTGCGGCTCCTCGAAGTGCCGGTGGATCTGGTCGTTGAGCGCCCGCGCCGAGGCCAGGTCGCGCCCGAAGGGCTTTTCGATGACGACGCGCGTCCAGCCCGCACTCGTGTTGAGGCCGCAGGCGCCGAGCGCCTCGATGGTGGGCGCGTAGGCGCCCGGCGGCATCGAGAGGTAGAAGACGCGGTTGCCGGGCAGGCCGTGCTCTTTTTCGAGCGCCTCGATGCGCGCCTTGAGGCCGTCGTAGTCCTCGCTTTCGCGGCCCAGGCTGTGGTAGAAGAGGCGCCGGCTCCAGGCCTGCACGGCGTCGGCGGGGTGTTGCTTGCTCAGGAGCGCGGCGCGGGCTTCCTCGCGGAAGGCGTCGTCGCCCCAGTCGCTGCGGGCGGCGCCGAGGACGTAGCCGTGCCCGGCGCCCTCGGCCTGCTGCATCACCCGAAAGAGCGCCGGGATCAGCTTGCGCGAGGTGAGGTCGCCCGTGGCGCCGAAGATGACGAAAAGGTGGGGCGGGACGGTGTCTTCAGCCATAGCGGATCATCCGGGTGAGGTTGCTCGCAACAAAGCTCGTGAGGTTCCATCCTCCGTCTTACGCTTCTTTCTTGACCGCGTGGCCGCCGAACTGGTGGCGCATGGCCGAGAGCAGCTTGAAGGCGAACGAATCGTCCTCGCGGCTCTGCAGCCGGGCCAGCAGCGCCAGCGTGATCACCGGGGCGGGCACGTCGAGGTCGATGGCTTCCTGCACGGTCCAGCGGCCCTCGCCCGAATCGGGCACGTAGGGCGCGATGTCGCCGAGCGCCGCGTCTTCGTCGAGTGCGTTGGCGATCAGGTCGAGCAGCCAGGAGCGGACGACGCTGCCGAAGCGCCAGATCTCGGCCACCTGGTGCAGGTCCAGGTCGAAGTCTTTGGCCTGCATGACGGCGAAGCCCTCGGCGTAAGCCTGCATCACGCCGTACTCGATGCCGTTGTGAATCATCTTGGTGAAGTGGCCGGCGCCGGAGCCTCCGACGTGGCCCCAGCCCTGGCGGGCGCCGGGCGCGAGCGTCTCGAAGACCGGGCGCAGGCGCTCGACCGCGTCCGCCGGGCCGCCGACCATCATGCTGTAGCCGTTCTCCAGCCCCCAGACGCCGCCGCTGGTGCCCACGTCCACGTAGCGCAGGCCCTCGGCGGCCAGGGCTTCGGCGCGGCGCAGGGTGTTTTTGTAGTTCTCGTTGCCCCCGTCGATCAGCACGTCGCCGGCCTGCAAGAGCGGGCGCAGCGCCTCGATGGTCTGATCCACCGGCGCGCCGGCGGGGATCATCATCCAGACGTGCCGGGGCGCTTCGAGCCGGGCGGCCAGGTCTTCGAGCGAGGCGGCGCCTTCGCCTCCGGCCGCTTCGAGCGCCGCGACGCTCTCCGCGTTACGGTCGAAGCCGACGACGGCGTGGCCGCCGCGTAGCAGCCGCAGGCTCATGTTGGCGCCCATCTTGCCCAGGCCGATCATGCCGATTTTCATGGGTTTCTTTTTTTTGATGAGGGAGGGATTCTGTGTGGCCGCTGCCTGCCGCGTGCCCGGCTCTTCGTTGCGGCGGGCGTCGTTACGTTTCACGCACCACGTTGCCGGTTTCCTGTTCCCAGAGGATCTCGGCGAGGCGGGCGAGGCCGCGCTTGAGGTGGCGGCGAAAGGTGCTGAAGGGCAGGCCCATCCGTTCGGCGGCCTGCTCCTGCGAGGGCGCCGGCTCGAAGTAGGTGCCGTGGACGGCCCGGAAGTAGCGGGCGTCGCGCGGGCTTGCTGCGAGCGCGGCGGCGGCGTCTTCGAGCAGGCGGCAGAGCGCGTCGCTGCGGGCTGCCTCGTCGGCGTCGAGGCCGGTGCGGTCGATCACCATGCGGGCGCGCAGTAGCGGGTTGCCGTGGAGCATGCCGGGCCGCGCGAAGCCGCGCAAGGCGTCGCGCAGGGCGTCGTCAAAGCCGGAGCGGCTCAGTACGATGATCGGTTCGGGCCGGGGCGCTGGCGCCGCAGGAGTCGTCATGCCGGCGCTGCGCTCGGCGATCAGGTCGAGCCAGGCCGCCGGCGGGACGGCCCGCCAGTCGTGCCCGAAGACGCCGTAGGCGTGTCCGTCGAGTTCGAAGCCGGCCTCGGGCAGCCGGTGGATGTCCGCGAAGGCGAAGAGCATCTCCCAGAAAGCCGGATCGCGGCAGGGCACGAAGCTGAAGGCCAGGCCGGGCGTGTCGAGGTAGTGGCGCACGCGGCGGACGGCGATGAGGCTCTGCACGGGCGAAACGTCCTGGTAGGTGTCGCGGGCCATCCAGAACCGAAACATCGTCGCGTGTTCGCCGGGGCGCAGCGGGGCGCGCGTTTCGAGGTAGCGCCAGGCGGCGTGCGTGGCCGGGTCGGCGGCCCGGTCGGCGGGCGCGGCGCGGTCGAGCGTCAGCGTGAGCGTGAAGCCCAGGCGTTGGCCGGTGTCGTCCCGGAAGACGTGCACGCCTTCGGGCTGGCGTTCGAACCAGCGCCGGGCCAGGCGGGCGCTCTGCGGCCCCTCGTGCTGCTCCACCATCGCCGCCAGCGCCGGCCAGTCGGCGGCCTGCGCGGCGTCGGGCAGGATGGGGTCGCTGGCTTCCCACTGCGACTGCAGGCGCGCGAAGAACGGACGCACGAGCGGGTGGTCGCGTTGCAGAAAGAGATAGTCGGAGAGGACGGTGTGATCGGTCTGCGCGTCGGCGTGTTTGAGGCGGGCGGTGTAGCAGCGGCGGGCGCGGCGGTGCAGGTCGGCGTGCCGGTCGGGGTTGCGCCAGCGCAGGTCGGCGGCGAGCACTTCGCGGGCGAGGTCGTGCGGGAAGAGGCCGCGCGGGGCGGCGTCGATGAAGGAGAGGCCGCGCAGCCAGGCGAAGAGCGCGTGGGCGTCCGGCGCATCCAGTAACTCCTTGAGCGTGTCTTCGGTGGTGAAGCGCACCAGGGCGCAGGCTTCGAGGGCGGCGCGGTGGGCCGGGCCGGGCACCTGCTGTACGAACTGTTCGAGCAGCGTCTTGACCACGTCGGGCGCCTGCGACGGTTCGAAGGGCCGCTGCGGCTGCTGGTCGATCAGGTCGGCCACGAGCGAGGTCGCCAGCGGATGGCCGTGCGTGAAGGCCAGGATGGCCTGGAACTGGTCTTCGGGGACGGCGCGGCGGCGCAGGAAGGCGCGGCCGTCCTCGGCGTCGAGGTTGCGCAGCGGGATCATCTCGACGAGGGCCTGCCAGCCCGGATCGACGCGCCAGGCCGGCGCGGGCACGTCGCGGCCCGCCAGCACCACCAACACGTGCTCGGGCAGGGCGGGCAGGAACCGCTCGCGCAGCCAGCCGTCGAGCGCCGCGATGGTTTCGTAGGTGTCGACGAGCAGCACCAGGCGTTCGGCGCGGGCAGCGAGCGTTTCCAGGGGCCATTCGCCCGGAGGCAGGCCGCGCGCCTCGCGTAGCGCCGCCAGGAAGGCTTGCGGCTCCGGCTCCACGTCGCGTCCGTCGAGGTAGAGGGCGGCTACGTTGCCCGCGCGGCACAGGCGCAGGAAGGCCCGCAGCAGCGAGGTCTTGCCCACCCCGCCCGGCCCGAAGACGTGCAGCACGTGGACGGGAAACGCCTCGGCCTCCAGCGCGGCCCGAAAGCGCGCCAACTCGGCCTCACGACCGACGAAGAGGCGGTCGCGCGCGGCACGCAGGCGTTCGGCGAGACGGGTAGGCATGGCGCCGGCAGGCGGTTGCAACGAAGGAGACGACCTTCGGTAGATAGCGTTCAAAACGCCCCCGGTCAAGGGGCGGGCCGTTACGTTCTCCTGCCCGTGCAGGCGTGGTCGAGCCGACGAGAGGATGAAGAGACGGAGATTTTTTCGTCCCGTCCATGCGTCCTTTCGTCCTCTCGTCCATTCGTCGGCTCGTTCTTATCCCGGAGTTGACACCGAGGCGCGCACCGGCTATTTTAATTATCCATGCATGCGCGCGATAGGCATCGCCTACCCCTGCCGTTTCACACGTCGTGCCTGTTGCATACCGCCCGCGTTTCATGCGATCCAGGCTGCCTACATACCGGCGAAGCCCGGCCCCGTATT
>JBFGTT010000015.1:0-16720 GCA_041565995.1 Rhodothermales bacterium | reverse complement strand
GCCCGCTTCAAGGGCCGCGCCGCCACCGTCGGCGGGCGCAAGGACACCACGTACGTCGAGCAAAGCCTGCGGCTCGAACTGCGCGCCGAGGTCGCCTACCGCATCATCGACCCGCACACGCGCCGCGTGGTGGAGCAGGGATCGGTGAACGCGCGCGCCGCCGGCAGCCTCCGGCGCGGCCTCTTCGCGGGCGACTACCGGGACCTCGACCTCTCCGGCGCCGAACGGAGCCTCTTCGAGGACGAAGAACGCCTGGCGACTGAAGAACTCGTCAACCGGCTCGTCGACGACCTGGCCGCCCGCCTCGCCGAGTGCGTCTACGACCGCCTCCTGGGCCTGATTCCCTAGCGCGTCGCGCGTAAGGCCGGCGTCCGCATCACCGCCCCGGCTGTTTTTCGTGGCAGAAATCGATATGTTTTTGTAGACTCTCCCTTCACCACCCCATCGAAAAAGAGGAGGACCCTATTTATGGCTGACACAGGATCGATCCAGGGCCAGGTGCTCAATCAGCGAGATAATCAACCGATTGCGGGCGCGAGCGCCCAGCTTAGCGGCGAGGGCGTTGAGCAAAATGCGACCAGCGGCAGCGACGGCCGCTTCAAGATCGACGGCCTGGCGCCGGGCAGCTACGATCTGGTGCTCCAGCAGGAAGGTTTTTATGATGGGACCTACGGTCCTCTGATGGTCTTTCCCGGCGATACGACCAGCATCACGGTGGCCTTGCAGCCCAAAGACATCTAAGCGAAGGGCGCCGCGCCGCTGAGTAGGGGGGTGCGCGAAGGGCGCCTCGTTTCAACCGCATGCGCGCCTTTACGTTTTCGGCTACGCGCCGATACCTTGCTGCAAAACGGCCTCCCCCAGGACCCCTCAGGCAAGGTTATGACGTGGATCAAGAACGCGTTCGTCGACGTGGCGGTCACGCTGCTGATCGTGCTGGCGACGACGCAAGATCTGGCGTGGGCGCGCTGGATCGTGCTCCTCTACACGCCCCTGATGCTCATCCTCAAAATCGCCGTTTTGCTGGGCGGGCGCACGCTGGGCCGGATCAAGCAGAAAGACAGCGGGGTGCCCGTCTGGTTCTACCACGTGCTCTACGCCGTCAACGTGGTGGCGGCCTCCGCCGATCGGTGGTGGATCGTGGCCGGCGGCTGGGCGCTCATCTGGATCCTCTCCATCGCCACGGACGTGCGGGCGCGGCGGCCCGTAGCGGCGCGCTGAAGGCCGCGCCGGAGCTATTTTAAGCGTGCGGCCAACCGCAGTTCGTCTTGCTGCACGGCGACGCTCTCGGGCGTGTAATCCACCTCGATCCGGGCGCCGCCGGGTAACTGGAACTGCCGGAAGCGGTCGAGGCGGTAGGTCCCCTCTCCGGAGAGTTGCAGGGCGAAAGTCATCGAGAGCGGCACGAACCCCGAAAAGTGGACGGATTGCGCCTCGACGGTCAGGTGCGCACCGCCCTGGCTCCAGCTCGTCTTGAAGGGCAGGAACTGGTTTAGCACGAGGTTGATGAGCATCGACGCCCCGATGGTAAAGGCCATGAACACCGGCGCAAACATGATCACCCCCAGCACCACCAGCATCCCGGAAGTCGAGACGTGCGCATTGAGGTCGGCGTCGTAACGGAAGGCAATCTTGGGCTGGGGCGTGTTGGTATCTATCACGCGAGGCATGACGGCGGCGCGGAAGGTGATCCGGGCTTTGACGCGGCACCAGCACTTGCCGCGCTTGGCCTTGAGGCTGCCGAAGGCTTCGATCTTGCCCGGCTCGAAACTTACGCCGATGCGGTTGAGGTAAATCTTCCACTTGCCGACCCGGAACCGGGTGGGCACCCAGCCCTTGCTCATCGCCGTCTGCACCGCCGCCGTCAGCACGCGTTCGTGGATGGCGGCGCCCGCGTTGGTCTGGGCGGGGAGGAAAGCTCCCAGGCTGTTGGGGTTGCCCAGGGTCGGGTTGGTCAGGTTGAAATCCGAGGCCAGCAAGAGCGAGGCGGGAGCCACCTGCTTCTGCGCCGTCAGCAGCGGCGAGCCGGAGGCGAAGCGAAGACCGAGCGCGCTGAAGATCTCTTGGGCGATCTCCAGCACGGGCACCTCTACCTTGCGGATGAGCCGGAAAGCCAGCCAGACGCCGAAAGAGGCCACCGGACCGACGATGCGGTTGAGGAACCAGCCGCCGAGGCCCCGCGCCGTCGGGAACGTGATGGTCGCACTGGTCGTCGGGGTGACGCGCAGCACCACGCCTTTGGGCAGCCCGGCGGGCGTCTTCGAGAGATCCACTTCGACGTCGTCGAGGCGGACGAGCATCGTCGTGTCGGCGCGGATGAAACCCAGCAGGCGCAGGCGCAGCCTCGCCTGGGCCTGCACGTCGGTGACGACGCCGCCCACGGGAGGCGGGTCTTCGAGGTCCTCGATGGTGAGGTCGTTGAGTTCAGCGCTCAACGTGCCCCGCCGCCCCAGGCGCGTCGAGAAGAGCAAGAGGTTCTGCCGGCGCAGTTCGTCCAGAAATCGATCCAGGATCAGGTTGAGCAGCGGCCTGCTGAACTCGGTCGCCACGGCGAAATCAGCGGTCCACGTAGCCATCGCATCCTCGCTCAAAGGTTGATTTCGTAGGCAACTTCGCGCGCCTCGTCCGGATCGAAGCGGTCGTCGCTCTCTTCGCACTCCTCCTCGGCAATCAGTTCCAGTTTTTCGATGCCGTAAAACGAGAGGAGGCCGAGGATGACGCGCAGATAGGCTGCCCGGTCCAGAGGCAGTCCTTCGTCCGCAAACCCGAATTCGCGAGCCAGCACGGCGGCCAGTCGCTCGGAGATGAGGATGTGGAGGAAGTCGTCGAAGAAGGCGACCGAATCGGCCAGGAAGATGTGTCCGTTGCGGGCGCGGGCGTTGACGACCTCGATGAGCCGTCGGCGTCCCCGGTCGTTGAGCGGTTCGTCGTCGGGGGCCTTCATCGGTTCGAAGACGGAGATCCAGGCCGTCCACGAGGCGGCGGTGCGGGCGGTCTCGCCTTCGCCGCGCAGCGCCAGCGTGGCGTGCATCTCGCCGAAGCCTTCCTGCTGCGGATCGGTCAGAAAGACCTGCCTGGCTTCAAAACGCTCGCCTGCGCGCAAGGAGACGGGCAGGTCGAGCCGCTGGTCGGGCACGAGGCGGACGACTTCGGGCGCCTCCCACTGCAACGCGAGCAGTTCTACCGGCTGCCGGGCCTCGACGGCGATCGTTACGACGACCTCTTCGCCGGGCTGCACGACGGTCGGCGCCGTCGCAGCAACCTGGACGAGGGGGGTCTCTGTGGGCGTGGTGAGTTGCATGGCTCCCTCCGCGATAAGCACTCCTGCACGACGTGACGCGGGCGGCAGGCCGCTCTGAGCGCGTACGTTGAGATGCGTCTTCAGCGCGCTCCCCGCCCTCTTCTTATTATAGACGAGATGGACGGGCCGATCTAACCTGGCTTCACACAATCTCCACAAAAACATGAGGGCGCGGGGCACGCAGCGAGCATGACGGCTCCATACGCGCTGCGCCCTCGCCGCCGCCTGGGCACCGAGCTTCCACAATCATAAATGCATCATCACAGCGCGAACCTGTGCCTACGACTACCGTACAGGTAACATGCCCCGAATCTCCGCTTTCTACGGCATCGTCGTCTGGCCCGGCGAGCGCGAGCATCCCGATGAGCCGCACATCACGGATCTCGATCTTGCCCCAGAGGCGCTCTACGAACTGGCCGAAGTCGAAACGGCGTGAGCCTGCAAGCTGGTTGCGTTGCGCCCCGGCGCCTGTGCAGGGCCGGGGCTTTTTTCTGCGCCTGCCGGAACCCTGCATGATCAACCATTTCTACACCCTGCGCGCCCTCGCCGAGACCTGGCAGCCCGACCTGGCCGGGTGCGTCGTGGCCGACGCCTTCTCGCAGGCGCGCGACGAGCTGACGCTGGCGCTGGCCGACCCGGACCGGGCGTGGATGCTGCGCGTCTCGACGCAGGCGCCGTTCCATTTTATCTTCCGCAGCGAAGGCTACAGCAAGGCGCGCCGCAACGTGGCGACGCTCTTCGAGGACGCCTTCGACCGGCGCGTCGAGGCCGTCCGCGTGGCCGAGCGCGACCGGATGCTGTTTCTGGACCTGGACGACGGATCGCGCTTTCAGATCGTCCTCTTTGGCGCGCGCGCCAACGTTTTTCTGGTCGATGGCGCGGGCGTCGTCGCCGAGGCGTTTCAGGGCAACGTCGTGTGCCGGGGGCAGCCGGCCCCGCTGCCGCGCCCGGCCCCGGCGGTCGCCACGTTCGAGGCGTTCGAGGCGCGCTGGCGCGTGGATCGCAAGACGACGGCGCAGGCCGTGGCCTCGGCGCTGCCGCTGTTCGACCGGACGCTGGCCGCCGAGGTGCTGCACCGCGCCGGCCTCCCGGAGCAACCGCCTGGCGCCTGCACCGAGGCGGAACGCCGCGCCCTCTTCGACGCCGCCTGCGCGCTGCGTGCCGAACTCGAAGACCCCGCGCCGCGCATCTACTGGCGCGGGCGCTTCGCCGACACCTTCGCCCTCACGACGCTCCGCCACCTGGCCGATCTTCGCGCCGAGCCGTTCGAGACGGTCGATGCCGCCGTGCAGGTCTTCGTGCGGCGAACGCTGGCGCAGCGGCGCTTCCGGGCCGCCTTCGAGCCGCTGGAGAAAGCCCTGTCCAAGGCCCACGCCGACGCCGCGCGCCGCGCCGAGCGCTTGCTCGAAGAACTCTCGAAAGCGAGCCGCGCCGACCGCTACGAACGCTGGGGCCATCTCTTGATGGCCGCCCCCGCCGCCGTGCCGCCCCACGCCGGGGAAGTGACCCTGCCCGACCTGTTCGCCGGCGGCGCACCCGCCACGATCCCGCTCGATTCGGCACTCAGCGCCGTCGAAAACGCGCAGCGCTACTACGACCGGGCACGCCGCACCCGGCAGGCCCGCCAGCAGGCCGAAGTACGGATCTTCGAGGCCGAGTCCGAGGCCGCGCGGTCTGCCGACTTGCTGCGCCGGCTGCGCGCCGTCGCGTCGTTGAAGGCCCTGGAAGCCTTCCGCAAGGCCGAGGCCGAGGCGCTGGCGGCGTTCGCCGGCGGGCGGGCGGATGTCGTGGAGCGCCTGCCGTTCCGCCGCTTCTCGCTCGAAGACGGCTACGAGGTGGGGGTGGGCAAAAACGCCCGGCAAAACGACGAACTGACCTTCCGCCACGCCCGCAAAGACGACCTGTGGATGCACGCGCGGGGGGTGGGCGGCTCGCACGCGGTGCTGCGCCTGCCCGCGCGCAGCGCGCGTCCGGGTCGGCGCCTCGTCGAGCGCGCCGCCGCCATCGCCGCCTACTTCAGCAAGGCGCAACACAGCGCGCTGGTGCCCGTCATCGTGACGCCCTGCAAGTACGTCCGCAAGCCGAAGGGCGCCCCGCCCGGCGCCGTCGTCGTCGAGCGCGAGGAGGTGCTGTTGGTCGAGCCGCGCCTGCCGTCGTAGGGCCTCGTCCTGCGTGCTTCGTTCTTCGTAGATCTTCTCGGATCCGTTCTCTTTCACACAATCCAAGAACAAAGCGCGAAGAACTCACCCCCCTCCTCCGTAACTTCCCCCGCTTCACCCCAACAATCCGAAATCCGCAATAATATGACCTGGTGGGAAGCGGCGCTGCTGGGGCTGGTGCAGGGGTTGACGGAGTTTCTGCCCGTCTCCTCCTCCGGCCACCTGGTGCTGGGCAAACACGTGCTGGGCCTCGACACCGCAGCGGGCGACAACGTCGTCTTCGAGGTATTCGTCCATTTCGGCACGGTGCTGAGCATCATGACGGTCTACCGCCGCCGTGTCCTCGAATTGTTGAAAGAGACCGCCGGCGCGGCGGCCCGTCCGGCGCACCTCGTGGCGCGCTACCGCGACCGCGAAGCCTTCCGCTTCGTGGTCTTCATCCTGATCACGATGGTGCCGACGGGCATCGCCTACGTGTTTTTCAAGGACGCGCTGGAGGCGGCCTTCGAGGAGCCGCGCCTGGTGGCCGGGATGCTGCTGGTGACGGGCCTGCTGCTGCTGCTGACGCTGCTGCGCCGCCACCCTGACGGCGCCCTCTCGCCGCTGAAGGCGCTGCTGGTGGGTGTGGCGCAGGCGGCGGCGATGATTCCGGGCATCTCGCGTTCGGGAGCGACGATCTGCACGGCGCTCTACCAGAACGTGAAACCCGAGCAGGCCGCCAACTTCTCCTTCCTGATGCTGCTGCCGGTCGTCCTCGGCGCCACGCTGCTCAAGAGCATCGAAATCTTCGAGCACGGCTTCACGCTGGGCTGGATGCCGCTGGCGGTCGGGACGCTGGTGGCCTACGGCTCCGGCGTCCTGGCCATCCGCGTCATGCTCGACTTCGTCCGGCGCGGCAACCTGCAATACTTCGCCTACTACTGCTTCGCCGTCGGCACGCTCGGCCTGATTTTTATTTGAGGAAAGCGGGAAAAAAACCCCTCCCTGCTCCCCCCTGCCCTCTTCCCTCTGAAATATCAATTTGATACTTTCCCCTCCCGCAAGCTATACTTTGTGCGGCCGCCGCCGATTATAGAGGGCAAAGCACGGCGGCGGTGCCGCCCCCCTTCCGCTCCTTTTTCCGACCGCCCCCATGAAATTCCGCATCTTCGTCGTCGACGACGACCGCCACTACGCGCGGCTGCTGAGCTACCGGCTCGATAAGAACCCGGACTACGCCGTGACGGTCTATCGCAGCGGAGAAGAGGTGCTCGAACGCCTGGACGACCAGCCGAACCTGATCCTGCTCGACATCATGATGCCGGGCATGGGCGGCATCGAGACCCTGCGCAATCTCCGCGAGCGTGCCCCGGAGATCCCCGTCGTGATGGTCTCGGCCCAGGGCGTCGTCGATACGGCCGTCGAGGCGATGAAACTGGGCGCCTACGATTACATCACCAAAGGCCAGGACGAGTTCGTCAAGCTCGACGTGCTCGTCAAGAACATCCAGGAGAAGGCGGCCATGCAGCGCGAGCTAGAGACGCTGCGCGGCGAAGTGGCCCACCGCTACGGCCTCGAAGGCCTCGTGGGCGACAGCCCGGCCATGAAAAAGGTCTACCGCCTCATGCAAAAAGCCCTGCGCGGCGACCTGACCGTGGCCGTCCAGGGCGAGAGCGGCACCGGCAAGGAACTCGTGGCCAAGGCCATCCACTTCAACTCCGGGCGCAAGCACGGCCCGTTCGTCGTCGTCAACTGCGCCGCCATCCCGCGCGAGCTGATGGAGAGCGAGTTCTTCGGCCACGAAAAAGGCTCGTTCACCGGTGCGCACGCCCGCAAAATCGGCAAGTTCGAACAGGCCGACGGCGGCACCATCTTCCTCGACGAGATCGGCGAGTTGAACCTGGACTTGCAGGCGAAGCTGTTGCGGGCTTTGCAGAACCGCGAGATCACGCGCGTAGGCGGCAGCGACACCATCAGCTTCGACGCCCGCGTGATCTGCGCCACCAACAAGGACATCATCCAGATGATCCGCAAGGGGACCTTCCGCGAGGACCTCTACTACCGGCTATTCCAGTTCCCGATCCAGTTGCCGCCCCTGCGCGAGCGCGGGCAGGACCTCTTGCTGCTGGCCCATCACTTCCTCAAGCAGTACATGAAGACCTACCCGGAATTCAAGGGCAAGCGGCTCTCGACGGAAGCGCGCCGGACCATCCTCGAACACGCCTGGCCCGGCAACGTGCGCGAACTCAAGAGCGCCATCGAGCGCGCTATTCTGATCTCCGACGAGCCGGACATCACCCCCGGCGACCTGATGCTGCACGACGAGGCCCACATTTCGCCCTGGGTCGAGCGCCTGACGCTGGCCGAAGCCGCTGCCGGCGGCGTGGCGACCTCCCGGCGCACCGCCAACGGCTACGGCAGCGCGGAGGAGGAGGTGCCGCAGGTGATCCTGGGCACCGAAACCGAAGCCATCCTCTCGCTCGAAGACCTCAAGCGGCAGGCCATCGAACGGGCCTACCGGCTCTGCGAGGGCAACGTCGACAAGGCCGCCGTCGAACTGGGCATCGGGCGGGCCACCATGTACCGGTTCCTCAAGAAATACGGCATCAAGGAGGACTGATGACAAAGAATCGACGAGCCTACCATCAGATCCTCCTCTCGTCGGCTCGTCCCTTCGTCGGCTCGTCCTCTCGCGCTGATCACTGCCCCTGCTGAAACTCCACGTCCACCGCTTCGGGCTGTTCGATCCAGTCGGCCACGAAAATGTTGGTGTCGCGCGTGGGCGTCCGGCTGACGTTGCGGTTGGAGGCAAAGACGAGCCGCGCGCCGTCGAAGGAGAACATGGGGAAGGCGTCGAAGGTGCCGGAGTGGGTGACCTGCTGCAAGCCCGTGCCGTCGGTGTTGACGAGGAAGAGGTCGAAGACGCGCCCGCCCTGCTCCAGCGTGTGATGGTTGGAGGTGAAGATGATTTGCCGGCCCGAGGGATGGAAGAACGGCGCCCAGTTGGCCCCCGGCAGGTCGGTCACCTGGCGGGCGTTGGCGCCGTCGACGTCGGCCACGAAGAGGTTGAGCGCGCTCGGCTCGACGAGGTGCTGCCCCAGCAATTGTTTGTAGATTTCGGCGTCCTGGCCCGTCGGGCGGCTGGCCCGCCAGACGAGCTGTTTCGAGTCGCGCGAGAAGAAGGCGCCGCCGTCGTAGCCGAGGTCGTCCGTAAGCTGGATCGTTTCCCCGGTTTGCAGGTCGTAGCGCCACAGGTCGAGGTCGCCGGAGCGGGTGGAGGTGAAGACGACGTAGCGTCCGTCGGGCGAGACGGTCGCTTCGGCGTCGTAGCCCGGCCCGTCGATGAGCACCTGCGGGTCGCTGCCGTCGGCGCCGGCGGCGTAGACGTCGTATTCGGGGTAGATAGGCCAGACGTAGCGGCCCTCGGCAAAGCGAGTCGTCTCCGGGCATTCGCGGTTGGCAGCATGCGTAGAGGCGTAGAGCACGCGGCCGTCGGGCAGGAAGTAGCCGCAGGTGGTGCGGCCCAGGCCCGTCGAGACCAGGCGGTAGGGTTGCCCGTCGGCGAGGGCGCTGCCGTCGGCGTTCATCACGTAGATCTGGTCACAGCCCTGGCTGTTGATCTTATCCCAGTCGCTCTGGAAGATCAGTTGCCCGTCGTCGAAGCTCCAGTAGGCCTCGGCGTTGTTGCCGCCGAAGGTAAGCTGGCGGACGTTGCGCAGGTGCACCTCGCCCGGAAAGCGCAGCGAGTCGGCGGCGGGGTCGTAGGCTTCGGCGGGGTGGGCAGGCCCGCTCTGCGACGATTCACACGCCGCGCCAAGCATCAGCAGCACGACGAGGCACGAGGACGAGAACCAGCGGGGCGACATGGGCAGCACAGAAAGTTGACAAAACCGGGCGGATACAAACGGGCGCGTTGGGCGTATGGGGAAGATGGAAAACGGGAAATCGAAAAGGGGAATTTGAAAATGGTGGGGATGGCGCTTCGCCTGACCACTTTCCAATAACCGTTCTCCATTTCCCAATTTTCCTCCGACGCTTCCGCTTACAAGGTACGACAACGATGGCCTTCGAAGTATCGAACTTTCGCGAAGACGTGATTGAAAAGAGCCGCCGCCGGCCCGTGCTGGTCGATTTCTGGGCGCCGTGGTGCGGCCCCTGCCGCGTGCTCGGCCCGGTGCTCGAAAAGCTGGCCCTCGAAAACGGCGACGCCTGGACGCTGGCAAAAGTCAACACCGACGAAAACCCCGAGGTGTCGATGCGCTACGGCATCCGGGGCATCCCCGCCGTCAAGCTGTTCGTCGATGGCGAGGTCGTGGACGAGTTCGTCGGGGCGCTGCCGGAGTACGCCGTCCGAAAATGGCTCGACGAGGCGCTGCCGAGCCAGACCCGGCTGCGCCTCGAACAGGCCGAGGCCGCCCTCGAGGCCGGCGAGACGGACCTGGCCGAAGCGCTCCTGCGCCAGGCCCTCGCCGAGGAGCCGGACGACCCGAAGGCCCGCCTCCTGACGGCCCGGATCCTCGTCTTCCAGGACCCCGAAGGCGCCGCCGAACTGGCCGCCGGCGCCGGCGCCGTCGAACCGTCCCTGCTGCAGACCGAAGAGGCCGTGCAGACCGTCGCCCGCCTGCTGCGCCTGCGCCAACTGCCCGACGAAGCAGGTCGCGACGCCTACCGGGCAGCCCTCGACGCGCTCGCCCGCCGCGACTTCGACGCCGCCCTCTCGCAGTTCATCGCGGTTCTCCAGACCAACCGCTACTACGACGACGACGGCGCCCGCAAAGCCTGCATCGCGCTCTTCACCCTCCTGGGCGAGCAACACCCCATCACCCGCCGCCACCGCCGCACGTTCGACATGTGGTTGTACTGAGGTTGATCCAGCTCATCCTCGACCGCCGCATCGGCAACTCTTTGGGCGTCTCCTCCGTAGGGCGTGAGACATCGCCGTCCCACCAACCGCCTCCATCGATGAAAACCCTCCTCCCCCGCCTGGCCGGCGTGCTGGCCCTGCTCTGCCTCGTTCTGTTCGCCCCCTCCTCGCTGGCACAGGACAAAGCCGCGCAGATCGACGCGCTGCTGACGAAGTACCACGAAACGGGCCTGTTCAACGGCGCGGTGCTCGTGGCCGAGCGCGGCCGTGTGATCCTCAAGAAAGGCTACGGCGAGGCCGACATGGCCTGGCACGTGCCCAACACGCCCGACACCAGGTTCCGCATCGGCTCCGTCACGAAGCAGTTCACCGCCACGCTCATCCTGCAACTCGTCGAAGAGGGCAAGCTGCGCCTCGACGATCCCGTGGCGAAGGTGCTGCCGGACTATCCCAAGCCGCAGGGCGAGCAGGTCACGATCCACCACCTGCTCACCCACACCTCCGGCATCCCCAACATGACCAACCTGTCGGGGTTCATGCAGAACGAGGTCCGCAACCCCTACCCGCCCGACTCGCTGCTGACGGTCTTCGCTCACCTGGACCTCGAGTTCGAGCCGGGCACGCGGTTCAACTACAGCAACTCCGGCTACGTGCTGCTGGGCGTCGTCATCGAACACGTCGCCGGCCAGCCGTACGACGAGGTGCTGCACGCGCGCATCCTCGACCCGCTGGGCCTCGCCGACACCGGCTACGACCACCACCGCGCCGTCGTCGAGCGGCGCGCCGTCGGCTACGCGCGCACGCCCGGCGGCTACGAGCACGCGGCCTACCTCGACACGTCCATCCCCTACGCGGCGGGCATGATGTATTCGACCGTCGAGGACCTTTTCAAGTGGGACCAGGCGCTCTACGGCGACGGCATCTTTCAAAATCCGGAGACGAAGACCCAGATGTTCACGCCGTTCCTCAACGACTACGGCTACGGATGGGCCATCCACGAGATGCCCGTCGGCGAGACCGGCAGGCAGGTCAAGGTCGTCGAGCACGCCGGCGGCATCTTCGGCTTTTCGACCGGCTTCTGGCGCCTCATCGACGACCGGAGCACCATCGTGGTGATGGACAACACGCAGGGCAACCAGGTCGGAGCCATCGGCCAGGGCATCGTCAACCTGCTCTACGGCGCCGAGGCCGCTGCTCCCAGGGTGCCCATCGCCGACGTGCTGCGCAAGACCATCGACGCCGAGGGCGTCGAGGCCGCACGGGCGCAGTATCACCAGCTGAAATCCAGCCAGCCCGACGCCTACGACTTCCGCGAAAACCAGCTGAACAACCTCGGCTACTTCTACCTCCGGCGGGGCGACGCCGAGACGGCCATCGCGCTTTTCCAGCTCAACGTCGAAGCCTTCCCGGAGGGCTTCAACACCTACGACAGCCTCGGCGAGGGCTACATGGAAGCCGGCGACCACGAAAAGGCCATCGCCAACTACAAGAAATCGCTGGCGCTGAATCCGGGCAACGACAACGCCCGCGAGATGCTGGCGAAGATGGGCGCCGAGGCGGAGGTGGCCGCGGAGATGACGCTGCCGCCCGACGTGCTCGAGCGCTACGTGGGCACCTACCGCCTGCAGCCCGGCTTCGAGATTGCCGTCACGCGCGAGGGCGGCCAGCTCTACGCGCAGGCGACGGGGCAACCGCGCTTCGAGATCTTCCCGCAGTCGGAGACGAAGTTTTACCTGAAGGTGGTGGCGGCGCAGATCGAGTTCCACACGGGCGACGACGGCACGGCGCAAAGCCTGACGCTCTTCCAGGGGGGCCGGGAGATGCCCGCGCCGAAGGTCGAATAGGCCCTCAGCGGTAGTCGTAGAGGAACGGCGGCTCGGCGCCCATCAGGCGGAGGTAGAGCACCAGTTGGCCGCGATGGTGGAGGGCTTCTTCGAAGGCGAGCGTCAGCGTCTCGAACACGTCGGGGCGCGCTCCGCCCGCGACGGCGCGCGCCATGTCGGCCTCGGTGAAACGGGCCACGGCGGCGCGCGCGTAGGCCTTCACCCGCTGCCCGTAGGCGACGATCTCCTCCGGGCGCGTCACCGCTTCGAGGTCGAACGGTGGGCCGGGTAGCGCTTCGACGCGGAACGTGCCGGTCTCGGCGGTGCGCGTCAGAAGGTGGACGACCTGGTAGACGTGATGCGCCAGCTCGCGCGCCCGCATGTTCTGCGGCGTGGGGCGGAAGTCCAGTTGGCCGGGCGGGATCCGGAGGATCGCCTTGTCGAAGACGTGCAGGGCTTTGTCGAGCAAAAAGCCCATCTGGTATTGGACGATCTCCAGCTTCGCCATCCGCAATCACGTGATGGCGCCGCCGCAGCCGCTGCCGGCGCCGGCGGTGCAGCCGTAGCAGTGGCGTTCGGTGCGGACGACGTGCTGCCGCCAGGCGGCCAGGTCGAAGTCGCGGACGTGGGGCCGCCTGCCGCCGGGCAGGTCCATCTCCATCTCCAGCTGCTGGTTGAAGTCGCAGTCGTAGAGGGTGCCGTCCCACGCTACCGAGAGCGTGTTGCGGCACATCAGCCCGGCGATGGTGGCGGGGTTGAAGGCGTGGGCCAGGCGTTCGAGGTATTCCTCCACCATGCCCTTCTCCAGAAGCCACTCCAGGTAGCGCGACATGGGCATGTTGTTGAGCGCCAGCAGCCGGTCGAACGTGACGCCGTGGTTTTGCCTGAGCGCCGCCTTCCACTCGGCTTCGAGCGAGGCCTGGTTGCCCGCCAGGAACGCGCCGACGGGGTTGGTGACGAGCGTGAGACGCTGCCGCGGGTGGCCCTGGCCGTAGCCGGCGTCGTTGAGCAGGCGCAGCGCGCGGATGGATTTTTCGTAGGTGCCCGCCCCGCGCTGCGCGTCGGTGCCGAGCTGGCGGTAATGCGGCAGCGAGCAAACCACCTCGACACCGCGCTCGGCGAACCACTGCGGTAAATGTTGATAGCGGCGCGTGGTCAGAATCGTCAGGTTGCAGCGGTCGATGACGTGCTTGCCGCGCCGGACGCACTGCTCGACGAGGTACTCGAAGTGCGGGTTGAGTTCGGGTGCGCCGCCGGTGAGATCGACGGTGTGGGCGCCGGAGCGGTCGAGGGCGCGCAGGCACGCCTCGATGGTCTCCAGATCCATGTTCTCGTCGGTGCGGTCCGGCCCGGAATCGACGTGGCAGTGGCGGCAGGTCATGTTGCAGAGCTTGCCGACGTTGATCTGGAAGATCTCCAGCGTGGCCGGTTGCAGCACGGGCCAGCCGGCGGCTTCCAGGTCCCGCTCAAAATGTCCCGTCCCCGTCGGCCCGCTCGTGACGCGGGCGGCGTGGAGCGCGCGGAACTGCTCGCGGGGGCTGGCCAGCGCCGCGCGGCGCTGGTGCAGGCTCGTCGTCGCACGCGGCCCCTCGACAGCCCCGGCGGCGCCGTCGCCCCCGCTTTCGAGAAGATCCAACGGAATGATCGGCTCTACGTCGCTGCTCATTGGCTCAGCTTTCAGCGTTCAGCTTTCGGCTTTCAGCGTTCAGCTTTCGGCTTTCAGCGTTCAGCTTTCAGCAAAAGAATTTTTTAGCTGACCGCTGCTCGCTGACCGCTGAAAGCTATCACATCACCAGTTTCTTGACCTGGTCGAGCATCTGGACACCGTGGACCAGCGAGGCGCCGCCCCGGATGGCCGTGGCGACGTGGACGGCCTCGGTCATCTGCTCCAGGTCGGAGCCTTTTTCGAGGCACGCCGTCGTGTAGGCGTCGATGCAGTAGGGGCACTGCACGGTGTGCGAGACGGCCAGGGCAATCAGGGCTTTCTCGCGCGCCGAGAGGGCGCCGTCCTGGAAAACCTTGCCGTAGTAGGCAAAGAAGGCGTCGGCCAGTTCTTTGTTGCCTTCGGCGATCTCGCCGAAGCGCGGCAGGTGTTCGGGCTTGTAGTAGGTTTCCATAGCGCTCGGTGGGCGAACGGGTTCTTTTGGTTACCGCCGGCGGCGCGGCGTTACCAGAAGGTCTAAAGGCTGGACCGGCGCAAGGTTCTCCGGCCTCACCGCTTCACCCCGTACACCGTCACGCTCTGGACCACGCCGCCCGACCGCCGCAGCGCCTCCCGTTCCGCCGGACGCAGCGCCGCCTCCGGGATGTCGATGGCTTTCTCTTTGACCACGCGCACGTCCGCAAAGCCTGCCGCGCGCAGGGCGTCGAGGTAGGCGGTGCGCTCCATGGCGCCGGCCACGCAGCCCACGTACAGCTCCGCCGAGCGCCGCACGGCTTCCGGCATCCGGCCCCGGTAGACGACGTCGGAGACGCAGAAGTGACCGCCGGGGCGCAGCACGCGGTACATCTCCGAGAAGGCCGCCGCCTTGTCCGGCACCAGGTTGAGCACGCAGTTGCTGATGACCACGTCCACCGTCGCCGCGTCGAAGGGCAGCGCCTCGATGTCGCCCAGGTGGAACGTCACGTTGTCGTAGCCGAGGCGGCGGGCGTTGTCGGTGGCGCGCGCTACCATCTCGGGCGTCATGTCCACGCCCAGCACGCGCCCGGTCTCGCCGACGAGGCGGCGGGCGACGAAGGCGTCGAGTCCGGCGCCCGCGCCGAGGTCGAGCACCGTCTGGCCAGCGCGCAGGTTGGCGTGTTCGGTGGGCAGGCCGCAGCCGAGGCCCAGGTCGGCGTCGGCTACGTAGCCGTCGAGGCCGTCGTAGGCGTCGCCGATCATCGAAATCTCGGCGGAGCCGCAGCAGGTGCCGGCGCCGGCGGCGATCTCGGCGTACTTCTCGCGCACGACGACCTTGACGTCGGCGTCGGTTTCGAGCGTCTGCGTGGCGGTCGCGTCGTCGCAGCAGCCGGGCGCGCAGCAGGGCGCCGCGTCTTTGGTGGCGATCTCCGGGTTGGTCATGGCAGATCTTGGATCTGGGTGGATGGATTCGGTCAACAGCAGGCCGCCGCCTCGTTGATGGCTCCGAAGAGGTCTTCGAACGCCTGCCGGAAGCGCTGGAGCGCCTCCTGGTCGAGGCAGTAGCAGGAGCGCGGCCCGTCGATCTCGCCGACGACGAGGCCGGCGGCTTTGAGCGCCTTGAGGTGCTGCGAGACCGTCGCCTGCGCCAGCGGCAGCGCCTCGACGACCTCGCCGCAGAGGCAGGTGTTGCGCGCCGCGAGCACTTTCAGGATGGCGATGCGGGCGGGATGGGCGACGGCCTTGGCCCACGCTGCCAGCGCGACCTCGTCCGCCGCGAAGGCGTCTTTTTTTGAAACAGCCATGGCTTTGCGTAGCAGCAAATGTCAGTTGAAGGTGATCCGAAGCAGCGCTGAGTCGTCGATGCACGTCAGGCAATCGCGGATGGCGTTGATGCGATCCATAAGCTGGTCCACCCCGCCGGTCCCACGCGCGGCCTGCTCGACGAGCAGCTCCTCGAAGTCGTCCAGATCCATCATCGTCCCGTCGGCCTGGCGCACCTCGTAGACGCCGTCGCTAAAGAGGTAGAGTGCGCCCCCTTTGGGGATGACGACGGAGGCGCTCGGATAGGTCACGCGCTCCAGGCCGCCGATGAGCAGCCCGCGCGTCCGGAGCCGCTCTACGCGGAGCGCGCCTGCCGGGTCCGTCACCAGCAGCGCGGGCGGGTGGCCGCCGGTGGCGTAGGTCAGCCGGCGGGTGCTGCGGTTGAAGACGCCGTACCAGATCGTGACGTACATGTTGTCGTAGCGCTTCATCTGGAAGGCGTTGTTCAAGGCCGCCAGCACGGCGCTCGGCTCGTGGAAGTCGGTGTCGCGTAGCGCCTGGGCGCGCAGCACGTTCAACACCGAGACCGAGTGCAGCGCCGCCCCGAAGCCGTGCCCGGAGGCGTCGAGGAGGTACAGGGCGAAGTGCTCGTCGTCGAGCCAGTGATAGCCAAAGGCATCTCCGCCCAGCTCGGCCGAGGGCATATAGACCCAGTCCGCCTCGATCGGGCCGGTCTGCGGCTCCGGCAGGAGCGCCTGCACGTACCGGGCCGCTTTCGCCAGTTCGTCGGCGACGTAGCGTTGCTGCTCGATCAGCGGGGGCGGTCCCACGGCGCAGGCCTGCCCGGCATTCGCTACCTCGACGGCCGGTCGATCGAGCGCGCGGGGGGCGGGACGGAGGCGTAGCATGGGTGCGCAGGTTTAAAATAAGGGTGATGGCTTTTATCGTATATCTACGATGAACGATAATACGAACGATTCGGGATTAGTTGCAAGGGTTGTGGAAAAAAATTTACGCCACCAGCCGCCGTTCCTGCTCTTTGTACTGGAGTTCGTAGAGCCGGCGGTAGAGGCCGCCCTGGGCCAGCAGTTCCTCGTGCGTGCCGCGCTCGCGCAGGCAGCCTTTGTGCAGGACCATGATCAGGTCGGCCTCGCGGATCGTCGAGAGGCGGTGGGCGATCACCAGCGAGGTGCGGCCTTCGAGGAGGCGTTCGAG
>JBFGTT010000014.1:0-16755 GCA_041565995.1 Rhodothermales bacterium | reverse complement strand
GCAGGCGCAGCCGGCGGCGGCCCAGAACGACGGCAGCGCCCCGGACAAGCAGGAAACCGCGCTCCACTACAGCCTCTACTGGGAGAACTTCAAGAACCAGAACTACCGCGACGCGATGCCGGACCTGCGCTGGATCCTCGAACGCGCACCCGGCTTCCCGCGCGACAAGGACCAGAACTTCGAGCGCGCCGTGACAGCCTACGAAGCCCTCGCCGAAGAAGCCGCCTCGCCCGAAGAAAAACGCGCCCTGCTCGACTCGGCCCTGGTCATGTTCGACCGCGCGGTGCCCACCCTCCGGGGCGTCGGCGCCGAGATCGACGAGTTTGAGTGGACGCGGAACAAGGGCCGCTTCATCCAGAAACACCTCCAGGATCTCGACGACCGCAAAGAGGAAGCCATCGGGGCCTACCGCAAGGCCTACCAGATCGACCCCATGCGCATCGACGCCTACTACCTCGACGTCATGCTGAGCGATTCCTACACCAAGGGCGACATCGGCGGCGTGCTCGACTTCCTCCGCGAACTCGATGAAAAACGAGGAGATCAGGAAGAGGTCCAGAACCTCGTCAAGAAGTACTTCACCGTCATTCCGCCCGACGAACAGATCGCGTTTCTGGAAAAACAACTGGCCGCGGATCCCGAAAACCTCGAAATCATCAAGCAACTCTTCGACCTCTACGAGAAGGAGAAGTACCGCGACAAGATGATGGAGATGGCCCCGCGCCTGCTTCAAATGGATCCCACTCCGGAGATCCTGCGCCTGCTCACCCGCATGTACATCGAAGACGGCGAGGTGGACAAAGCCGCCGAACTCTTCGTGCAGCTCGAATCCACCCCCAACGCCGATATCAAGGCCGAGGATTACTACAACATGGGCATCGCCCAGCAAGGCCTCGGCAAGTACAGCAGCGCCCGCGAGTACTTCCGCAAGGCCCTCCAGGTCAACCCGAACTTCAACCGCGCCAACCAGGCCATCGCCGACCTCTACGCCACGGTCGTCTCGGAGTGCGGCGTCCAGGATCGCAAGGACAAGGCCGTCTTCTGGCTCGTGGCCGACGCCTACCAGCGCGCCGGCAACGCCGCCGGCGCCGCGCGCTACCGCTCGGTCTTCCCCTCCGCCGAGGACATCTTCTTCTTCAACGAGTGGACCGAGGGCGCCTCGACCAGCGTCAGCTATACCTGCCGCGGCCTGACCATCAGCGGCACGACCATCATCCGCAAGAGCAACTGACGGCACCTCCAGCGTGCCGGGCCGGTGATCCTTTTCGGGTCACCGGCTTTTTCATTTCCGGGCACACCGGCGTACTTTGCGACGGCGCGCGCCCTCCTCCCACGAGCCGCTACAGCCCCCGATTGTAACGTTCGTGCAAGGACCGAACGCGACGCCGACGGGCCGTGGCGCCCAAAATCGACGAGGCCCGGACGGCGCGCCGAGCGCCGACCTTGTAATTTCGCCCCCGGTTCGCGAATTTGTGCGGCGCCGACCCGGCCCTCCCCACTCGAACCCGCGTATGTCGTTCATCGAAGATATCCTCGCCCGGCAAATCCTCGATAGCCGGGGCAACCCGACCGTCGAGGTCGAAGTGACCACCACCGACGGCGTCGTGGGCCGGGCCGCCGTGCCCAGCGGCGCCTCGACCGGCGAGCACGAGGCCGTGGAACTGCGCGACGGCGACAAGGACGTGTACCTGGGCAAGAGCGTCTACCGCGCCGTCGAGAACGTCAACAGCGAGATCGCCGAGGCGCTGGAGGGCTTCGGCGTCTTCGACCAGGTGCTGCTCGACCAGGCGCTCCTCGACCTCGACGGCACGCCCAACAAGCGCCGCATGGGCGCCAACGCCCTGCTGGGCGTCTCGCTGGCCGTGGCGAAGGCCGCCGCCGCCACGCTCGGCCAGCCGCTCTACCGCTACCTCGGCGGCACCAACGCCCGCACGCTGCCCGTGCCCATGATGAACATCATCAACGGGGGCCACCACGCCGACAACAACGTGGACATGCAGGAGTTCATGGTGATGCCCGCCGGCGCCGAGACCTTCTCCGAGGCGCTGCGCATGGGCGTCGAGGTGTTCCACCACCTCAAAAACGTGCTCAAGGCGAAGGGCTACAACACCGCCGTGGGCGACGAAGGCGGCTTCGCGCCCAACCTGCGCTCCAACGAAGAAGCCATCGAGGTCATCCTCGAAGCCGTCGAAAAGGCGGGCTACCGCGCCGGCGAGGACCTCTACATCGCCCTCGACCCGGCCACCAGCGAGATGTACCGCGACGGCGCCTACGTCTTCTGGAAGAGCGACCCCGGCCGCCGGCGCTCCGCCGAAGACATGGTGGCCTTCTGGCAGCACTGGCTCGACCAGTACCCGATCCTCTCCATCGAAGACGGGCTGGCCGAGGACGACTGGGCCGGCTGGCGCCTGCTCACCGAAACCCTGGGCCGCCGCGTACAGCTCGTCGGCGACGACCTCTTCGTCACCAACACCGAGCGCCTACAGCGCGGCATCGACGAGGGCTGCAGCAACTCGATCCTGATCAAGCTCAACCAGATCGGCACGCTGACCGAGACGCTGGAGGCCATCGAACTGGCGCACAAGCACCAGTTCACCGCCGTCATCAGCCACCGCTCCGGCGAGACCGAGGACACCACCATCGCCGACCTGGCCGTGGCCACCAACGCCGGCCAGATCAAAACCGGCTCGGCCAGCCGCAGCGACCGCATCGCCAAGTACAACCAGTTGCTTCGCATCGAGGAAGAACTCGACGCGTCCGCCGTCTATCCCGGCCTGCGCGCCTTCCGATTCCGCTGATTCCGAGGGGGCGTCGACGCCCGCACCCTATGGCTGCTACCTCCAAAGCCGACCCGCCCGTGCGCCGCCTGCGCCGCCCCCTGATCGCGGCGGCCCTGCTGCTCTGCGCGCTCTGGTTTGCCTTCTTCGACAGCCACAGCCTGGCCCGGCGCATCGCCTGGCACAGCGAATACAGCCGGCTGGTGCAGGAGAACGAGGCGCTCCGGCAACAGATCGACGTGCTGGAGGCGCGCCTGGCCGAGCCGATTTCGGACGAAGTGATCGAGCAGATCGCCCGCGAGCAGTACGGCATGCGCCGCCCCGGCGAAACCGTATACCGGGTGGAATAAGGCGGCTGCGCGTTCCGGCGTTTGCGTAGCTCGTGCTAGAACGTCAGGACCCCACGACAACCCAGGTCGTGCCTCCTCGTTTGGACGGTGCTCGATGCGTCGCGGGAGCGCAGAGACGCGCCGACGCTGCGCAAAGAGCCATCTCCGGGTGAGCGCGTCCGCCCCGGCAACGCACAACGTGCGCCCCCCCTCAAACCCTATCCCACCAGCCCTTCCGTGCTACACTACGCCATCGGCATCGACCTCGGCGGCACCAACATCAAGGCGGCGCTCGTGGAGCGGACGCAGGGCATCGTAGCGGCTGCGAGCAAGCCCACCGAGGCCCAGCAAGGCACCGAGCACGTCCTCGGGCGGATTGCAGCGGTGATTCAGGAGATGGCGGGCAAAGCCCCTCAGCAGGAGGTGGCCGGCATCGGCATCGGCGCGCCGGGGACGATCAACTGGGCGCGGACGAACGTCATCAACCCGCCCAACATTCCGGGGTGGGACAACGTCAACCTGCGCGACGACTTGCAGCAGCGCCTCGGCAGGAGCCTGCCCGTCATCGTCGAAAACGACGCCAACGTGGCGGGCCTCGGCTCGGCCCATTACGGCGCGGGCCGCCCCTACGACTCGTTCATCATGGTGACGCTGGGCACCGGCGTCGGCGGCGCCATCATCTACCGGAACACCATTTTTCGGGGCGCCACGGGCGGCGCGGGCGAGATCGGGCACATGACCATCGACTACGAAGGCCCCGTCGCGCGGTCGGGGGTGGCGGGCGCCATCGAGGCCTACCTGGGGCAGCAATTTCTCTCCGACCACGCCCGCTACCGCCTGCTCAACTGGCCCGAGAGCCTCGTCTACCAGATGGCCGCCGAGGACATGACGGACGTGACGCCGGAGATGCTCTTCCACGCCGCCGAAAAGGGCGACGAGGGCGCGCGCGACGTGCTGGCCTGGGCCGGCCACAAGCTCGGCGTGGTGCTCGGCGCCGCCGTCAACCTGCTCGACATCCGGACGGTGGTCGTCGGCGGCGGCGTCTCGGCGGCGGGCGACTACATCCTGGAGGCCACGCGCCGGACCGTCTGGCGCTACGTCAAGCCCGGCATGCGCGACGACCTGGCCGTATTGCAGGAAACCCTCGGAAACGAGGTCGGTATTCTTGGAGCCGCCTATCTGGTCTTCGAGCTTCTCGACGCGCATGCCCTCTCGCCCGAGCGATCTTAGTTGGCCGGGCACGCCGGTCCCGTACTCGCTCCTGCCGCCGGAGGAGCGGCGCAGCGGCCGCTGCCCGACGGCGAAAGGGTTCCGGGCTGCGCTCCTCCCCCTCCTGCTGCTCGGCCTCGTCCTGGGCGCGCCGGCGGCGCGGGCGCAGGACGTGCCGGCGCCCCTCCCGGCGCCGCGCCCCGACAGCGCCGCCGTAGCCGTGCCCGACAGCGCCACCGCCCTGCCCGACACGCTGCGCCGGCCCGCCGGGGCCGCCCCGCGCCGGGCGCCGGCCCGCGACGACGCCTCCGGCATCGACAAGCCCGTGGCCTTCGCCGCCACCGACTCGCTCTCCATCGTCTTCAGCGAAGACGAAGGAGACCGGGGGCGCCTCGTCGGCAACGCCACCGTCACCTACGGCGACGTCCGGCTCGAAGCCTACGCCATCGACATCCTCTTCGACCTCGAAGAGCTGCGCGCCGAGGGTCTGGCGTCGGACACCGGGCTGGTGGGCACGCCGCGCTTCCAGCAAGGCAGCGACACCTTCTCCGGACGCTCGTTCGCCTACAACCTGGGCACCGAGCGGGGCCGCGTCGTCGGGGCGCGCACGCAGATCGAGGACGGCTTCATCCGGGCCGGCGTGGCGAAGGTGCGCGAGGACAGCACCCTCTTCATCCTCGACGGCGCCTACACCACGTGCAACTGCGGCCCCGACGAGACGCCCTCCTACTCGCTCCGCTCGCACAAGATGAAGGTCGTCAACAACAAGTGGATCTACACCGGCCCCATCCAGCTCTACCTCTTCGACATCCCGACGCCGCTGTGGCTGCCCTTCGGCTTCCTGCCGGCCCAGGAAGGACGCCGTAGCGGCATCCTCCCGCCCGAATACGGCGAGGACCAGCGCGGCTTCTACCTGCGCAACTGGGGCTACTACTGGGCCATCAACGACTACCTCGACCTGCAGGTGCGCGCCGGCATCTGGACCAAGGGAAGCTGGCAGATCCACCCCGCCTTCCGCTACAGCCGCCGCGACCGCTACAACGGCCAGCTCAACGTCGATTACCTGCGCGAACGCAGCGGCGAGCGCGACGACCCCGACCTGACGATCCGCAACAACGCCAGCCTGCGCTGGAACCACAACCAGACGCTCAACCCCACCGCCCGCCTCACGGCCAACGTCAACCTGACCTCGAGCACCTACCTGCGCACCGTCTCCGACCAGTACGACGACAACGTCCGCCAGAGCGTCTCTTCCAGCATCCAGTACACGAAGCGCTGGCCGGCCACCGGGCGCACGCTCTCGCTCAACGTGCGCCAGAACCAGGTGCTCGCCACCGGCCAGGTCAACCTGACGCTGCCCGAACTGTCGTTCTCGCAGAGCACCCGCACGCCCTTCAAGCGCATGCAGCGCCCCGCCGGCGCCCGGGAAAGCTGGTACGAGAAGATCACCGTCAGCTACACCGGGCGGCTCAACAACCAGTACAACTTCCAGCCCCTCCCCGAAGACTCGCTCGTGGCGCGCGGGGCTACCGGCATCGCGTGGTACGACGCGCTCTTCGATGCGAAGAAGTACGAGCGGGCCACCGGCGACGAAGTCCCCTTCGAGTTCACCGCCACGCACCGCATCCCCGTCGCGGCGCCCTTCAACATCAACCGGCTGCCGCTGACGGGCACGCCGTTGCGGCTGACCGTCTCGCCCAGTTTCAACTACAGCGAGGACTGGTTCGTCGAGACCGAGCGCCGGAGCGTCGATTCGACCAACCGGGTCATCGTCGAGCAGGAGCCGGGCTTCTTTGCGCTGCGCCAGTTCACCACCGGCGTCTCGGCCAGCACCACGGTCTACGGTCTCTTTCCGATCCAGGCCGGGCCGTACCGGGGCCTGCGCCACACCGTCCGCCCGAGCCTCGGCTTCGGCTACCGGCCGGATTTCTCGAAAGACTTCTGGGGCTACACGCGCACCTACGCCGACACGTCGGGCCGCCAGATCGCCTACGGGATCGTGCGCGGCGTGCCCTCGGGGCTGCAACAGACCCTCTCGATGAGCCTCGACAACGTCTTCGAGACCAAGCGCGTCGAGGCCGATTCGACGGGCGAGCAGCAGAGCCGTACGCTCAAGCTCTTCAACGCCAACCTGAGCACCAGCTACAACTTCGCCGCCGACTCGCTCCGCCTGGCGCCCATCACGCTCACGGCCCGCACCAGCGTGCTCGGGCTCAACCTCAACTTCCGATCCACCTTCTCGCCCTACGCCCTCAACGCCGAGGGCACCCGCGAGATCAACCGCTACGTCTTATCGCTCCGCAAATTCCGCTTCGCCCGCATGACGCAGCTCACGTTCAACGGCGACTTCTCCCTGCGCAGCCAGCGGACCGCGCCGGGCCGCTCGCCCGCGCCGCGCGTGCAACCCGGCGCCTTTGACTTCGACCCCGCCGGCACGTCGTCGCTGGGCCTGACCGATCCCTTCTCCGGCTCCCGCCTCGGCGGCGCCGACGACTTCGCCGACTTCTCGATCCCCTGGTCGCTCAACGTCCGCTTCAGCTACGGCCTCTCCCGCCCGCTCACCCGGCTCACGCGCACCTTCAACGTCAACTCCGGCTTCGACTTCAACCTGACGCCCAACTGGCGCGTCAGTGGACAGACCGGCTACGACTTCGAACGCCAG
Source organism: Rhodothermales bacterium (assembly GCA_041565995.1). GTDB lineage: Bacteria > Bacteroidota > Rhodothermia > Rhodothermales > JBFGTT01 > JBFGTT01. The sequence goes on along the minus strand of JBFGTT010000014.1, from coordinate 9,778 downwards.
GAACTCGTCACCACCTCGCTGGCCCTCTACCGCGACTTCGAGTGCTGGGAGATGTCTTTCCGCTGGGTGCCCTTCGGGCGCTTCCAGTCCTGGGGCTTCGACCTGCACGTCAAGAGCGGCAAGCTGCGCGACTTCCTGCGCATCCGGCAGCCGCGCTCCGAACGCGACCGGGGCTTCGGCCTCTGATCCGACAGCGGGCTGATTCGTCGTACCTCGGAAAGGATGGAGGTGTGGGAGTTTGGGGGTGTGGGCGTCTGGGAGGACTGAAAATCGAGGATGCGAGATCGAGGATAGCGGCGCTGCCGGCGATGCTTCTTCGCTCCTGACCGCCTTCTCCCACCCCATCCGCCCACACGGTCCAAACGACAATGCTTTCATCAGATGCCGTACGACGCCCCGGCGCATCCGGTGATACGGAATCTGGTAAATCCGTTGTGCATCATGCAGCGTGTGGGAGGATGGGGGGGTGGGAGTATGGGAGAGCAAAAGCCCCCACACACCCCTCCTCCCAGACTCCCATCCTTTTTCCGATGTACAACGAATCATCCAGATTCCGTATGAATCCGACCCAGGAGCACAAAGGGCCTACTTTTTAAGATTTGGGGCCTTTTTCCGGTACTACCGTTGCGCCTTTGCGCGGGCGACGTTACCTTCTCTTCCCCAATAATCTCCCGTGAAGAATCGCCATAATGACGACCTGGGCGACGCTTCGGGCGTTCTTTGCCGTAGGCCGGACGCCGCAGACCCGGCCCGGACTACCCACCTCCGGGCGCTCAGGGGTACCTGCGAACCCGGGGCTTCACCCTACACGACCACCCTGCCGAGGGCGGGGCGCTCGCCGCGCGGCGGCGCTTCCCTCGTGATTATATGATTCCTGCTTCCCTCAAACGAATTGCCCGCCGCCTGCAACGCACGCCGGCCCGGGACTCGCGCCAGACGCTCAAGGACCGGGCGCTGGCCTATCGGCTGTTCCACACCTTCGAGCGCGACATGGAGCTGGCCTCTGTGCGCGGCATCCACTTCTACGTGCAGAACGGCACCGTCACCCTCTACGGCACCATCCGCCACGAACTCGACCGCACGCTGCTCGTCTCGATGGTGCGGCAGATCACCGGCGTCAAGGGCGTCGTGGAGCACCTGCAGATCGTCGACCGCCCCTTCCAGGAGGCCGAGGCGGAGCTGATGATGCGGATGTAGAGGGATCGAGTGTTCGTGGGTTTGAGTTGGAAGACCTTCAACCCCTGAACACGGCAATCCCTCAACACGCCCCCGTTTATTCGGCCTTGCGTACCCAGGCGTTATCGACGCGTTCGAAGCCCAGGCGGGCGTAATAGCCCGCCGAGATGTCGGAGTCGCGCAGGGAAAGCTCGGTGCCTTTGCAGCGGTGGAAGACCTCGTTGATGAGCGTCTTGCCCACGCCCAGCCGTTGCACGTCCGGCTCTACGGCCAGGTCGAGCAGGTAGCTGTAGAGCACGCCGTCGGTGAGCACGCGGGCGATGCCGACGAGTTGGCCCTGGTGCCAGGCCGTCAGCACCAGCGAGGCGTTTTCGAACATCTGCCAGACGCGCTGCGGGTCGGAGACGGGACGCAGCAGTGGCGCGCGCCGGTAGAGCGTCGTGATGCGGGCGGACGTCAGGCCCTCCAGCCCCTCCCGGATCTCCAGGTCGATGTCCGGCTTGGTCGATGTGTCGGTAGCGCTTGCCATCGGGGTGCAGGGTTGGTTGGTTTCCGGTTTATTCGGTTTTCGGTTTCTGGTTTATCCGGTAGCCGGTTTCCGGTTTCTGGTTTGCAGGTTTCTTCGTCTCCGACCCGTAAGTCCTCACGCCTCGACCCAGCGATACTGCGTGGCTTCCAGGCGGAGCGGGTCGGGGGCTTCGAGGGTGGGATCGACCCAGGCGCGCAGGGCGTGCCCGTCTACCTCCACCCACCACTCGGCGTAGGTGCCCAGGAACTGCCGCGAGCGCAGGCGCGCGGCCACGCCGCCCTGCCCGGCAGGCCGCAGGTGTTCAGGGCGGACGGCCAGCACGCGCCCCGGCGGCGGGTCTTCGCCGCGTGCCAGGCGGGCGGCCACCGCCGCGTCTGAGACCAGGTTGCTGCCGCCGAGGAACTGCGCCACGAAGGCCGTCTCGGGGGCCTGGTAGAGCGCTTCGGGCGCGCCCACCTGCACGATCTCGCCGGCGCGCATGACGGCGATGCGGTCCGAGAGGGCGAGGGCCTCCTGCTGGTCGTGCGTGACGTAGAGGCTGGTGGTGCCCAGGTGCGCTTGCAGCACCTTCAGCTCGCGGCGCGTCTGCTCGCGCAGGGCTACGTCGAGGTTCGAGAGCGGCTCGTCGAAGAGCAGCACGGCGGGTTCGACGGCCAGCGCGCGGGCCAGCGCCACGCGCTGCTGCTGCCCTCCGGAGAGCTGCGTGACGGGCTTGGCCTCCAGGCCGCCGAGATCGACGCGCGCGAGCGCCTCGCCCACGCGCCGCACCCGCTCGGCCCGTTCAACGCGCCGCACCCGCAGGCCGTAGGCGACGTTCTGCTCGACGGTCATCGTCGGGAAGAGCGCGTAGTTCTGAAAGACCATGGCCGTCGGGCGCCGCTGCGAGGCCAGCTCCGTCACGTCGCGGCCTCCGATGAAGACGCGCCCTTCGTCGGGCTGCTCGAAGCCGGCGATGACGCGCAGGAGCGTCGTCTTGCCGCAGCCGCTGGGGCCGAGCAGCGAAAAAAACTCGCCGGGGTGGATTTCCAGCGACACCGCGCGCACCGCCACCGTCGGCCCGAAGCGCTTCGTCACCCCGTCCAGGCGGACGGACGAGGGCGGGTCGCGGAGGGCGGAGGACGGATGGGCGACGACGGAGGGCTGATCAGGGTTCATGGCAGGGCATCCCGGTCCGTGTACGCGCTGTTTTGGGAGCAATCAGCGATCAGGGAAAGAGGCAGTACGCTGACGGCCGAAGGCTGGCCGCTGCACGCGCTCCGCAATCCGCATTCCACAATCCGCAATCGAAAACCTTACGCGGCGACCTGGTTGGCCAGGGCCTGCGTTACTTTTTCGGCGGCTTCCTTGAGCAGGATGGCCGTCTCGATCTTGAGGCCGCTCTCGCGGAGGATCTGCTGGCCTTCCTCGGCATTGGTGCCTTGCAGGCGCACGATGAGCGGCACCTTGATGTCCACCTTTCGAGCCGCCTCGACGACGCCCGTCGCCACGCGGTCGCAGCGCACGATGCCGCCGAAGATGTTGACCAGGATGGCCTTCACGTGGGGATCTTTGAGGATGATGCGGAAGCCGGCCTCCACGCTCTCGGCGCTGGCGCCGCCGCCTACGTCGAGGAAGTTGGCCGGTTCGCCGCCGGCCAGCTTGATGATGTCCATCGTGGCCATCGCCAGGCCGGCGCCGTTGACCATGCAGCCGACGTTGCCGTCGAGCTTGACGTAGTTGAGGCTGTGCTCGCTGGCCTCGACTTCGAGGGGGTCTTCCTCGTGGATGTCGCGCAGGGCGGCCAGGTCCGGGTGGCGGTAGAGGGCGTTGTCGTCCAGGTTGATTTTGGCATCGACGGCGACGACGGTGCCCTGCCGGGTCAGCACCAGCGGGTTGATTTCCGCCAGCGAGGCGTCGCTTTCGCGGTAGGCCCGGTAGAGCGCCGTGATGAAGCCGACGGCCTGCTTGAAGGCCGCCCCCTCGAAGCCCAGACCGAAGGCGAGGCGCCGGGCCTGGTAGGGCCGCAGCCCCGTCGTGGGATCGACCCACACCTTGATGATCTTCTCCGGCGTCTCGGCGGCCACCTTTTCGATTTCGACGCCGCCCTCGGTGGAGGCCATGATCACGTCCATGCTCCGGCCCCGGTCGAGCGTGACGCCGACGTAGAACTCGCTGGCGATGTCCACGGCGTCGGCGATGAGCACGGCGCGGACCAACTGGCCGTCGGGGCCGGTCTGGTGGGTGACCAGGTTCATGCCCAGGATGTCGCCGGCGCGGCGGCGCACGTCGTCGAGGCTGCGGGCGAGTTTGACGCCGCCGCCCTTGCCGCGCCCGCCGGCGTGGATCTGTGCCTTGACGACCCACAGGCTGGCGCCGCTGGCCTGCAACGTCCGGGCGGCCTCGACGGCTTCGTCCACCGTGCGCGCCACGAGGCCCGGCTGCATCGCCACGCCGTATTTTTCGAGGAGTTCCTTGGCCTGATATTCGTGCAGCTTCATGGGTTCGAGAGCTTGGAGCGGTCAGCGGTCAGCCATCAGCCTCTGATCTCGTTGCCGGATCCGCCATCCCGGAAAACCGGGCTTCGCGGGGAGGCACGCCATCGTCCCCCGGCTGATTTCGCGTCAAAGCTACGGAACCAAGCGCAAAGAGCCAACTTAGAGGAGGGCAAGTATCTGTGAAATGGCGGCCCCGCGTGCCCCTGCTGATCGCCCAAGCTGACCGCTGAGAGCTTGACCACCTTCGAACGGCACATCGTCCGGCGCTTCGTCACCGGCTACGTCTTCCTGGTCGGCGCGCTGATCGTCTTCTTCATCCTGCTGCATTACCTCGAGTACGTCGACGACTTCCTCGACCGGGGCGCCACGATGAAGGACATCTTCAGCGTCTACTATCCGAGCTACGTCCCGGAGATCGTCCGCCTGACCTCGCCGCTGGCGCTGTTCCTCTCGTGCGTCTACCTGACGGGCCGGCTGGCGCAGGAGGGGCAACTGGTGGCCCTGCAAACCAGCGGCGTCTCGCTCTACCGGCTGCTGCGGCCCTACCTGCTGGTGGCCCTCATCGTCACCGGCGCCATGATCTGGTTCAACGGCTACGTGGTGCCTCGGACCAACCAGACGGTGCTCGAATACGACGGCAAGTACCTCAAGGACGCCCCGCGCCAGCTCGACGGCAACGAAATCCACCGGCAGAACCAGCCCGGCAGCCTCGTCTCGGTGGGCTACTACGACCGCCGCACCAGCGTGGCCTTCCGCGTCTCGCTGCAACGCTTCGACGGCGACCAACGCCTCGTCGAGCGCATCGACGCCCCGCGCATGCAGTGGGTCGATTCGCTCCGACACTGGCGCCTGCCCGACGCCGTCGTGCGCACCTTCGCCGACGACGGGCGCGAACGCCGCCGCGAGGTGGCCACCCTCGACACGGCGCTGCTGGTCTTCCCCCGCGACCTGGCCCGCACCGAGCGCGACGTCGAGTCGATGACGATCCCTGTCGCCGCCGACTACATCGCCGCGCTGCGACGCTCCGGCGCGGGCAGCATGGGGCGGCCCCTGGTGGGCTACTACACCAAGTTCTCCTACCCCTTCGCCAACCTGATCCTGGTGCTCATCGGGCTGCCGCTGGCCTCGGTGCGGCGGCGCGGCGGCCAGGCGGTGCAGATCGGCCTGGGGCTGGCGACGGCCTTCGCCTACCTGGCCGTGCAAAAACTCACCGAGCCGTTCGGCTATTCAGGCGAACTCGACCCGGCGCTGACGGCCTGGCTGCCCCACGCGGTCTTCTTCGTCGTAGCCCTGGGGATGCTCCTCAGGGCGAGGAAGTAAGCCTGCGGTTGAACGACGTGTGGATGGACGTGTGGACGTGTTTTTTGCCTGAACGTCGTCCTCTCGTCGTTTCGTCCGCTCGTCGGCTCAGGCTTCGCCCACGTTGCCGCCGAACTGGATGGACTGGCCCGGCGACATGCGCTCGTCGATGTCGCCGTGGGCACGCTCGTAGCGCTCGATGTTCTCGGCCAGGGCGCGCAAGAGGCGCCTGGCGTGCTGCGGCGTGACGATGACGCGGCTCTTGACGCGGGCCTTCTGCACGCCCGGCACCACGCGGATGAAGTCGAGGATGAACTCTTCGGGCGAATGCGCGATCATGACGAGGTTGGAGTAGATGCCCTCGGCAATGTCCTCGCTCAACTCGATGTTCAACTGCTGCGCCGGCTTGTTTCTGGGCTTGTCGTCTTTCATGATCGGAGTCCCTGGTTTCCGTTGAAGCCGTTGCCGTTGCGTCCGGCGCCGGCCAGAGCGCTGATGAGGTCGCTCTTGGTGATGATCTGGTAGCTGTGGCCGGCCTCCGGTTCGACGAGGACGGCCCCGGCGCCCTGTTCGAGGTAGGTCGAGAGATGGTCGAGATCGAGCGAACGGGGCACTACGGGGAACGGCTCGTGCATGATCTCGCGCACCTGCTGGCCGCGCGCCTCCGGGTTCTCGATGAGGCGGTTGAGGATGACCGTCTCGGTCAGGCTGCCCACCACCTGCCCGTCTTCGAGGACGGGAAGCTGCGAGATGTCGTGTTCGGCCATGCGCTGGATGGCCTCGCCGAGCGTGTCGGCGGGCGTGACGGCGACGATGGCGCCGGGCCGGCGGCGGGGGGCCGAGAGCACCTGTTCGACGGTCAGCCCCGGCCTTTGTTCGAGGAAGCCGTGGTTGCGCATCCAGTCGTCGTTGTAGGTCTTGCGCAGGTAGCGGAAGCCGGAGTCGGGCAGCAGCACCACCACTACGTCGTGCTCGGAGAGGTCGTCGCGGTGCGCGCCGAGCCACTCGAGCGCGCCGGCCATGGCCATGCCGCAGGACTGGCCCACGAACAGGCCCTCCTCGCGGGCCAGGCGGCGGGTGATCTGCATTGAGGCCTTGTCGGTCACGCGCACGTAGTCATCCACGATGCCGAAATCCATGTTTTTGGCGAGGATGTCTTCGCCGACGCCCTCGGTCAGGTAGGGATAGATCTCGTCGTGGTCGAACACGCCCGTGTGGAAGTACTTGTAATAGACCGATCCGTAGGGATCGACGCCGACGACCCTGAGGGCGGGGTTGTGCTCTTTGAGATAGCGGGCCGCGCCGGAGATGGTGCCGCCGGTGCCCGCCCCGGCGACGAAGTGCGTGATGCGGCCCTCGGTCTGCTGCCAGAGTTCGGGACCGGTGGTGCGGTAGTGCGCCTCGGTGTTGGAGGGGTTGTCGTACTGGTTGAGATAGACCGAGTTGGGGATCTCGCGGGCCAGGCGGCGGGCCACCGAGTAGTAGGAGCGCGGATCGTCCGGCGCCACATTGGTGGGGCAAACCATGACCTCGGCGCCGAGGGCGCGCAGCACGTCGATCTTTTCCTGGCTTTGCTTGTCGGTGGTGGTGAAGATGCAGCGGTAGCCCCGCGCGATGGCCGCCAGGGCCAGCCCCGCGCCCGTGTTGCCGCTGGTGCCCTCGATGATGGTGCCGCCGGGCTTGAGCACCCCGCGCCGCTCGGCGTCCTCCACCATCGCGATGCCGATGCGGTCTTTGACCGAGGCCATCGGGTTGAAGTATTCGAGCTTGCCGAGCACCGTGCAGGGCAGCCCGGCGGCCAGGCGGTTGATCCGCACCAGCGGCGTGTTGCCGATGGTCCCCAGGATGTTCTCGTGCCACATGGCTAGACAAACAGGTTGGCTGTATTCTATTTTCCAGGCAACGGCGGGCTTTTTGCGCGCCGCCGCGCCCGCACGCAGAGGGTACGCACGAACCGGCATTTGGGTCGATGCCGACGGCAGAGAAAATGCCGTTTTAGCCGGCACCCGTTCCGAACGATACTCCCGGTAACTGGAATAGGATCGATTGCGCAGCGCTTGATCATCGAACCGAGGACCCGCGAGCGGTCGTTTTCATGGTAGATTCGCCGGAAGCCTTCACCCCCTTCGAGCCGGAACTGCTCGTGGCGACCTGCTCTACCGAAGGCCGCCTGATTGCCGGCAACGAGGCCTGGCGGGCCGTCTTCGGCACCGACGAAGACGCCTGGGCACGCCTGTCGCCCGAAGACGAACCGCTGGCGCGCCAGTGCGTGCAGGAAGCCGCCTCCGGCCTGCTCGTGACCAACCAGATCTTCCCCATCCCCAGCCCCGAACGCGACGAGCCGCTGCCGGTGCTGCTCAACTTCCTGCCCGTCTACCTGGTCGACGCGCAGGGCGCCAAGCGCGTGCAGGCCATCACCATCTCCGGCGAAATCCTCGCCGAACCGGCCAGTTGGACCGTCAGCCAGACGCAGCGCCACCGCCTCGAGACGCTCGGACGCATGACGATGGGCATCGCGCACGACTTCAACAACCTGCTCAGCGGCATCCTCGGCTACACCGAACTGCTCAAGAGCCTCCCCGTGGGCCAACCCCTCGACGAGACCTTCCCCGAACACCTCGGCACCATCGAAAAGGCCGCGCTCGACGGGGCCGCCCTCGTCAAGAAAATCCAGCAGTACATCCGCCAGGAGAAGCAGACGCTCTTCGAACCGCTCGACCTGCCGAGCCTCATCCAGGACTGCGTGCTGCTGACGCGGCCCTACTGGTACAACGAACCCCGCCGCCAGAGCATCGAGATCCAGATGAACCTGGACCTCCAGGAGGTGCCCCCGGTGATGGGCTCGGCGGCGGAGCTGCGCGAGGTCTTCGTCAACCTGATCCTCAACGCCGTGCAGGCCATGCCCGAAGGCGGGAGGCTGCGCCTGGGCACCGCCTACCGCAAAGGCGGCGGCGTGCAGGTGCGCGTCGAAGACAGCGGCCTGGGCATGAGCGAGACGGTGCGCCGGCGCATCTTCGAGCCGCTCTTCACCACGAAGGGCGAGCACGGCACCGGCATGGGCCTGGCCGTCAGCTACGGCATCGTGCAGGAGCACGACGGCGCCATCGGCGTGCAGTCCAGGCTGGGCGAAGGCACGACCTTCACGCTCACCTTCCCGCCGGCCCGCAGGAAGGTGCCCGCCCCGGAAGAAGCCGACGACGAACCGCCCACGCGCGCCGCCCGCATCCTGCTCGTCGACGACGAAGAGATGGTACGCTCGGTGCTGACGAAGCTGCTGACGCTGCGCGGGCACGCCGTCTGGGCCGCCCCCTCCGGCCCCGACGCGCTCACGCTGGTCGACGCCCGGCCCTTCGACATCGTCTTCGTAGACCAGGCGATGCCCGAAATGAACGGGCGCGAACTGGCCCAGATCCTGCGCCGCCGCTTCCCGGCGCTGCCCATCTTGCTTCTCACCGGAGACACCGAGGTGGGCGAAGCCGGCCACGACATCTACGTCATCCTCAGCAAACCTTTCCAGATCAAAGAGATAGAATCGACCATCCAACGACTGATTTGAGCGATCCTGACGCGCTCCTCCGTGCGGCCCGGGACGGCGAAAATCGTGGAGATCCGGATCCCCCCTAGAATACCGACGCGCCAGGCTGTACCTTCAGGGCTTGTCCTGCCTTCGTTTGTTCGGGCGGCGCAGCCCAGCGACACATTGACAGGCCCGTTGCTTTGGCCTGGTTTTTGAACCCTGGCGAAGGAACGCCTCCCTGCCGGTGCGTCATGCCGCGCGCCGGGCGGGTCGGCCTCCCAGAAGCAAAGATCCCCGATTCCTCATATGCGATCAATCTACCTGAACCTGACGCCGGAGGACACGCCGGAGGACACGCCGGAGCAAAGCATCCCGCTGCCGACGGCCGAGGAAGAGCAGGAGATGAGCACCTCCAGCGTCCCCGAAACGCTGCCGGTGCTGGCCCTGCGCAACACGGTGCTGTTCCCCGGCGTGGTGCTGCCCATCACCGTCGGGCGCGACGCCTCGCTACGGCTGGTCAAAGATGCCTTCGGCGCCGACAAGCTCATCGGCGTCGTCGCCCAGCGCAGCAGCGAGGTCGAGGACCCTACCCCCGCCGACCTCTACGACGTCGGCACGGTGGCGACGATCCTCAAGCTCATCAAGATGCCCGACGGCTCGAAGTCCATCGTGATCCAGGGCAAGCGCCGCTTTCACGTGCAGGAGTACGTGCAGACCGACCCGTACTTCCGCGCGCGCGTCGAACCGCTCAAGGAGCACCTGGCCGAAAAAGAGCAGATCGAG
>JBFGTT010000013.1:0-17632 GCA_041565995.1 Rhodothermales bacterium | reverse complement strand
GTAACGGTTTTCCCATTTTTGCTCTCCCCTCTCTTAGAAACTATCTCAAAAGGGATTTGTCATCCCGAGCGAAGCCGAGAGATCTCGCCCGATCGGCCTTGCGGGGCCTCATCGGCGGCGTCAGTCGGCTGCGCCTCGTGTCTCCACTCACTGCGTTCGGTCGGAATGACAGCATAGGGTTTTGAGATAATTTCTTAGCCCATCAGTGACGACCAGATGGTCGTGAACCGGCACGTCCATCAGCTTTCCCGCCTCGACCAGCTGCCGCGAGCCGCTCGCCCCTGTACGCCTGGATCATCGAATGACCAACAGGGTATGCGGGACAGACTGCTGACGGTGCCCGTGTATCTGGAGCCCCCGTACCCTTGAAACGTCTTCTCGAACGGTGCAGAAAAGTGGCGCAAGCGTGCAAGACGCATCGTCCTCTAAGCATCGGCACCGCACTGGTTTTGCTGGCACTTATGGGGTGCAGGAACGCGACGCAGGTGGAGTCCAGGGAACGTACCCCGGATGCAGCCAGTGCCCCGACCTTCACCGACGTCACACAGGCGGCCGGACTCGGGGCTTTTCGACATGAAACGGGCGCTTCGGGGCAAAAATGGTTGCCGGAGATTATGGGGGCCGGGGCGGCGTTTGTAGACTACGACGGGGATGGCTGGCCGGACATCCTGCTGGTGGGCGGGGGCGTCTGGGAGGACGAACGGCCCGTACCTGCGCTCCGGCTCTATCGAAACAACGGCGACGGCACTTTTTCTGAGAAAACGCGGGAAGCCGGCCTGGGCGAGGTCGTTGCCTACGGTTTCGGCCTTGCCGTGGCCGACTACGACAACGACGGCGACCCGGACGTCTATTTCACGACCCTGGCTCAAAACAGGCTCTTTCGCAACGAAGGCGGGGTCTTCGAAGAAGTGGGCAAACAGGCAGGCGTGGCCGGGGAGGCTGCCTGGAGCACCTCCGCGCTCTTCTTCGATGCCGATCGGGATGGCTGGCTGGACCTCTACGTGGGCAACTACGTCGTCTGGTCGCCCGATCAAGACTTGTTCTGCTCCTCCGGTAGTCCGGAGAAGATCTACTGCACGCCCCAACTCTATGAGGCGGTGCCGGGTCGCTTCTACCAAAACAACGGCGACCCCGGATCCCCGGATCGAGTCCGGGGCAGGCTGCTTCCGGGGCAGGCTCCCACCTTCACGGATCGAACGGCTGAGGCGGGCTTCCTCCCGGCTCCCGGCCAATCACTCGGCGTGGCCGAACTGGACTTCAACGGCGACCGCTGGCCCGACCTCGTCGTCGCCAACGATCTGGAACCGGACCTGCTCTATGAGAACAACGGCGACGCCGGATCAACTCCAGGGCAGGCTCCCACCTTCACGGAAAAGGGAGTGATCAGCGGTATCGCCTACGACGAACGGGGCATTGCGCGGGCCGGCATGGGCATCGACGCAGGCGACGTGGATGGGACGGGGCGCCCCACGGTGTTCGTCGGTAACTTCTCCGACCAGATGATCGGCGTCTATCGATACGTGGGGAACGGCTTGTTCGAAGACCGGGCCGCGCTTTCGAAGATCGGAGGGCGCAGTCGCCGGACGTTGGCCTTCGGGCTGTTTCTGTTCGATGCGGACCTCGACGGCGACCTCGACCTGTTCGTCGCCAACGGGCACATTCACGAGCACGTAGACCAGATCCCGAATACGATCACCTACCGCCAACCGCCCCATCTCTTCATCAACCAGGGGGACGGAACGTTCGAGGATGCGGCGCCGGAGGTAGGCGGCGCGCTGGCTGAACCGCTCGTGGGGCGCGGCGCTGCCTATGCGGACGTCGATCAAGACGGCGACCTGGATGTGCTGGTGACCGAAAACGGCGGCCCGGTCCGCCTGCTTCGCAATGAGGTGCGGGCCCCGGGCGCAGCGACTCCGTCACCCGCCTACCTGCGCGTGGAGGTGACCGGCACGCAGAGCAATCGGGACGGCCTGGGCACCCGCCTCGTTGCTTTTGCCGGCGGAAGCCGTCAGGAGCGACGCGTTCACGCAGGGTCCAGCTATCTCTCCCAATCTGAACGGCCTGCCACCTTCGGCTTCGGCCCGGCAACGCGCGTAGATTCGTTGGTGATCTACTGGCCCAACGGCCACGTGGATCGATTCAACGACCTGGCCGTAAACCAGACCCTGAGGATCGTGGAAGGCGCCTCGACCCGGAGGCCGTAGTGCAGCTTCAAGCGGTCTGTCGTGCCATCACGACGAGACATAGCCTCACAAAACGGTGTCGCTCCGGAGAGCGGAGGGCGAGGAGCGCGGTTCGAAAATCGCTCTTCGCCCTCCGAACGGAACGTCTCTCGAAGTCACTCGGCACAGGCAATGGTTTAAAACGGCGCCAGGAGGCTATCGTCCCCTTCCTTTGGTTGGATTCCTGTCATATCACGTTGCACCGGGCCGTCTGCTTGCGTGCGTGCTGCTCCTCGTGCTGCCGGGCCTGGCAGGCTGCGTGCGGCACGAAGAGCCGGCGTCTTCCGCAGCCGAGAGGCCGTTGGATCCCGTCGCGGCGACGTACCTCGACCAGGCCATCCAGGCCCTGCGCGATCAAGACCCCGCGCGAACCCTGGTCTTTACGGACAGCGCCAGGGCCTACGCGCCGGATCATCCCTATACGTACTTCGTGCGCGGACAGGCCTATTACGTCCTCGGGCGCTTCGACGACGCCCGCGCGGCCTGGGACCGGACCCTCGAACTGGAACCCGACAACTGGGCCTGGTGGCAAAGCATCGGCGACGTGGCCTTCCAGCAGCAAAAATATCCAGAGTCGCTCGCGCACTATCGGAAGGCGGCCCGGATGCACCCGGATCCGGTTTCCTGGCACGGCATGGCCGGCGCCTACTGGGAGATGGGCCGGCCCGACAGCGCACGCCTGGCCTGCGAGCAGGCCCTCACGCTCGATGCCGCCTACGCGCCGGCCTATCTCAGCCTGTCGAGGATGGCCGAAGAAGAAGGCCTGTTTCCCGAAGCGCTCCGGCATGCCGACGCCGCGCTCCGGCTCGATCCCGACAACCTGGCCTACCAGTACACGGTCGGGTTGATGCTGCTCAGAAACAACCGGTACGACGAGGCGGCCGCCGCGTTGAAGGCGGTGGAGAGGCACCGCCCGCAAAACGTGGGGGTGCTCCTGAACCTGGGACAGGCCTTGCAGCGAGCCGGCCAAACCGAGGAAGCGGCGCGGTATTTTGAGCGGGTCGAGGAACTGCGCAAGGAAGGCGTGGCGAACGACGTCCCGCCGGGGTATTAGGTCGTAGTGACATTCAACGTGTTGGATGATTTCATAGGCTGGGGAAGAGCCAGGAGGAAGGGGTCAAGAGGGAAGAGCGACCTGAGCCGGTGGGCCGCCGGGAACGGAGCGCAGGCACGCGAACAAGGAAAATTTGCTGTCTGAGCGACGCGAAGCGGCGCGAGTTTCAAAGTTGAGCGCGTGCCGGCGCGTAGCAGAGGCCCAGCGGGTCCAGTCTTGACCTTTGGTTCGGAGCCTGCCCCGGACTCCGATCCGGGGGGTCAAGCCAAAGAACAACAACGCGGGATCATGCCGACACGCTTGGATCACAAGAACCCAACTCCCAGAAGCACTAGCAAAACCTACAGAATCAAAATCATTGTACTTGGTGAGCGGTTTCTCCAGCCTCAAGCGTCATGATCTGCTCGAACAGGAGCGTATCCACGTCTACGGTGGCCCCGCCCCGCAAGTCTTTCAACAGATAGAATTCAGGCGCCAGCGGACCCAGCGTCCGGGCCAGCTCGGTCTTTCGCTCTTCAAATGAGCCTTGTTGCCGGGGCCGCCCCATTCTCTCATACGCCTCTCTCAAGAAGGCCTCATCAGGCGGGGCTTCGGCGGCTTCCTGGCGCAGTTGAGCCTGCAAGGCGCCGGCCAGGTAGATCCGGCTCTGGTTTTCGACCTCGCGGCTTACCTGGGCCTCGTCGCCCAGCCCCTGCGCGCTTCCGGCCTGCGCAAACACCTCGTTGCGCAGCGCCCGCCCGACGGACGCCGCCGTGCGGTGCCGCGCCTCGGCAAAGGGGAGGTCTTCGAGCCAGAAGTAGTAATCGCGGGCGGTGAACGTACGCGTCTCGCCCGCTATGCGGTAGGTTGCCAGCGGCGTCTCCGGCACGAAGGCGGCCCGCAAGGCGCCCAGGTCGAGCACGGCCAGTTCGACGTCGGGGGCCATCGACAGGGGTTCGGGGGTGACGCGGTGCTCCAGGTCTTGTAGCGCCAGCGCCAGCGCGCGGATGCCCTCCGGGTTGACCTGCACGTCGAGGTCTTCCATGTAGCCGCGGACGAACCGGTCGCCCTCCAGCCGCCGCTTGCGCAGCCGCAGCTGGCTGGCGATGCCCGCCCTGCGCGTTTGATATTCAGACTCGGTCAGGATCGGGTTGAGGATGCGGTCTTCGACCCGGATGATGTGAAAGCCGAACCGGCTGCGCACGGGGGGTGTGTATTGCCCTACGTCGAGGCCGAAAGCAGCCTCGGCGAAGGCGTCGTCCATCTGGAAGTAGCGAATCGGGCCGAGGTAGCCGGCCAGCGAATCGTAGGCGGCCGTCCCGTAGCAATCCTGCGCCTCGTCGACGAAGTCGCGCCCCGCCTGGAGGCGTTCGTAGGCGGCCTGCGCCTCCGCTTCATTCCGGTAGAAGAGGTGCCGCACGACGACCTGCTGCTTGGAGCGGGCAAAGGCCCGGCGCACGTCGGCGTCCGAGAGCGGCGGGAGCGTTGCGAGGAAGGCCGTCTCGTAGAAGCGCCCGCCGACGGCTTTCTTGAGTGCTCTTGCTTCGAAGGCCAGGAAGGCGCTGTCTCGGTCCAGGCCGCGCCTGCGTGCCTCCTCGGCCAGCAGATAGGTGTCGATCAGGCCGTTGAGGTGACGGTGTCGATTGCGGGGCGTATCGTTGGCGCCGGTGTTGATCAGAAAGGCGACGTACGTGCCCTCGAAGTCCGCCACCGAGAGGACCGCCCCATTGACCGTCGCCACCGCCCGGCTGCGCTCGTCGAGCGGGATCTCGCCCCGGTTACAGGCAGCCAGCAAGCAGACGACCAGGCAGCCAATGACGGCTGTGATCGCCCTTTGACCGTCAACGTTCATCAGAAGTAGAGGCGGAAGTCCACCATCTGCGTATTGCCCAGCAACTCGAAGGGCGTGTAGGCATAGTCGAAGCCGAAACGAAGACGGCTGACCCGCACGTCCAGCCCGGCGCCGAAGGTGAGGTGGCTGTCGACGTTATCCACGAAGAGATCCTTATACCCGGCCCGGAGGTCGAAGTTGAGGGTTCGGTTGCCGTAGCGCAGCTGCCCGCCGACGTCGCTGTTGAGGTTGTTGTCGTTGCTCTGGTGGGCGTCGGCCAGGGCCAGCACTTGCACGTTGCCCGCCTGGAAGACCGGCAGCGCCATGCCGAATTTGAAAGAGAGCGGCAGATCCCACCGGCCCAATTCAATCCGCGCCGGGATGTCCGGGTTGTTGCCGCTGTTGGTCTCGTCGATGTCGACGAAGACCTGGCTGTTGACGCCGCTCATCTGCAGTTTACTCCCGAAGTTCTGGATAGAGGCGGCGAGGATGAGGCCGTTGAGATACTGCGTCTCGAGCACGAAGCCGAAATCGAACGCGATCGCGTCGGCGTCCATGTCGCGGATTTGTTGCCGCACGTATTTCACCGTGCCGCCGAAGTAGAACGAGGACGTCAGCAACTGCGCGTAGGAAAGCCCCAGGCTCAGGTCGCCGGCGCGAAAGGTTTCGCCGGTGCCTTCGGGAAAGGCCACGGTGCGCACCTTCATGTCGCCGTAATCGACGGTGGCGATGCTCAGGCCCAGCACACTCGAGCCGAGGACCGGGATGACGACGCCGGCTGCGTTGTAGTTGATGTCCGCAAACCAGGTATGGTGCGTAAAGAGCAAACTACCCCGGTGCGTGCCTGCGTACGGACGGGCGGCGCCTGCCGGATTCCAGAAGAGCGCGTCGGCGCCCGTAGCCAGGGCGGTGTAGGCGTGGCCCAGGGCCTGGCCGCGCGCCCCGGTGCCGATGGTCAAAAAGGTGGCGGCGGTCGTCCCCACGCGGCTCTGCGCCCAGGCATCGCCCCCGAAGACCCCCACCAGCATCACCAGAAGGAGTCCCCTCACCCTGTGCCATCTGTTCGAGCTACCCATCTGACATTCCAAAGTTTAGATGCCGGGACGATTTGTAAAATGACGGCGTCATTTTACAAGCGCAAACTTGCCCACGTGCTCGCCGATGCCGGGCGCATCGACGTGGAAGACGTACACCCCGAAAGCCACGTCCTGCTGATCTTCCGTACGCAAGTCCCACCACTCGGCGCCATCCGAGGTCACGCCGTCGCGGACGATGGTCTTCACGAGTTCCCCCCGGATGTTGAAGATCTTGATGGTGCACTGCGGCGGCAGGTGGATGAACTGGACCCGGCGCTCGCCCCGGCCTTCGATCTGAGAGCGCGGCTCAAACGCGGAGGCGCCCACGTAGGGGTTAGGCACCACGGCGATGCGATCCAGCTCGTTGCGGGCCTGCGCTGCGTCGATGCTGGAGGGCCGCAGGGTGAACTGGAAGAAGTCGCCTGTAGCGAAGGGACGCCTCACGGAGATGCGCAGCACCTTGCCGGCGGCCGGCGGCACCGAGTTGTTCGGATCGGCGGCGGTGAAGCTTATCCGATACCGAAAACGCCGCCCCCCCTGCCCGCCGGGCTGTTCGTTGACGATCAGGTCGTCGCCCGCGTCGAACGTGCCGCTGTCATTGCGATCTTCGATCAACAGATCCACGAGTTCGTTGGTCGTGGCGTTGACGGCGAAGACCGGGATTTCTTCTCGCAGGAACCCGAAGACGCGCGGCGGCAGGTAGAGCGAGTCGTTGGGCGAGACCCAGCGCAGTTCATAGTCGAAGGGCGAGGGCACGAAGGCCGTGGTGGTGTCCGGACGCACGCGGGCGATCCAGTTCGTGGCGAATCCGTCCAGCGTGCGAGGATCGAGGCTGTGCAGCTCGTTGGCCGTGCCCTGATTGGCTACGTACCCGATGCGATCCGGCATGGGGGCGCAGCCCTCGATCGGGCAGGCTTCGTTCGAGATCTCGACGGCGAAGCCTTCGACGGGCGGGGTGGTCTCTACCAGCGGCGCGCGGGGAAAGAGGACCTCGTTCGTCGAGACGTTGACGATCTCGTAGGCGGCGGTCTCGTAGAGGTCCCTGCCTTGCGGCGGATCGTTGCTAAAGAAGCCGATGCGGTAGACCGCGTCGAAATCGGCGAGTTCTTCCTGCAAGACGCGGACGACGACCGAGCCCGTCCCGATGCCTCCGGTGACGCGGCTGAGGTCTTCATTCGTGCCGCCTTCGACGAAACCGACGGGGCTGGCGCGCGGCGTGACGACGGCCGCATTGCGGGAAAAGCCCGTGATGTTGCCGGCCTGGTTGACGCTGATGTTGAAGGTGTTCTCCTGCGGGTCAATCGGGTCTTTCGAGGGGTCGTCAGGATCGCGTACGCCGCGGTCGTAGGCAACCAGGGCGTAGTAATACGTGATGCCGTTCGTCACGTCCTCGTCGATGTAGAAGAACTGAAGCCCCGAATCGGATCCCAGGTTGAAGACGGCCTCCCCTTCGAGCACCGAAATGGGGCCCTGGATGCCGTTTTCGAGGTCCCACTGAGCCAGGGGTTTAAAGAAGGTAGGCGTACCGTTGATGTCGGTGATGACCCGGGCGTCGAAGAGCAAGGGGTCGGTGCCTTTGTAGAGCTTGAACCCTTCGAAGTCGAACTCCTGGATGAACCGGTCGAAGCTGGCCACAGCCAGGGTGTCCCAACTGAGCACCACGCGCCCGTCTCCCGGCACGGCGGTCAGCTTGGGCAGGAACGGCGGCTGGGCGAAGTTATAGTCGGCGTTGAAGATGCTCTGGGCCGTCTTGCGGTTCTTGAAAAAATCGCGCTCGTCCTCGCCGAAGATCCAGGCCGTAGAGAAGAAGTCGGTGCCGCCGGGGGCCAGCCCTACCGGACCGGAGGAGAAGAGCAGGAACGGCTCCAGGTCGGCTTTGAAGGCCTCGGGCTTGGTGCCGAGCGGGAACTGGGCGACGTTGATGATGCGATTCCACATCCAGGAATCGTCGCGGAGATTGTCGCCGCTTTCGTAGAAGGGGCGCGTTTGCAGGTCGAACCCCGTCAACCCGACCTGGTCCGACTCGTCCACGTCCAACTCGTCGAAGTTCGGTTCGCCGGGCGTGGGGATGCCGTCGACCTCGCCGTCGTCGGGGCCGGGGTAGCCCAGGTCGAACGGTCCCAGGCCGTCGCGTCCGACGTCGTTGTTGACGGATTCGCCCTGGTCCCAGGCGCCGTTGCCGTCTTCGTCGGTGAAGCCCACCCAGTCGAGGTTTTCGTCGCCCGTCCACCAGCGTCCGGCCACGAAGGCGGGCCGCTGCTCCAGGGGGCCGTTAAAGGCCTCGAAGTTGATGATATCGTAGCTCCCCATCACCGCGCCCCGGATCTGATCTTCGCCCTCGATGAGCATGCCGGGGCCGTCGAAGCGCGACTCGTCGGTGATGCCGTCTTCGTCGTTGTCGAGGCCGTCGAAGGCGCGGGCCGGGCTTTCGAGGAAGGCAAAACCGGTATAGCCGACGGGATACGTGCCCCCGGCGGCGCGCGTGCCGATGCCATCCTGGTCCCATCCGAAGGCGACGTCCTGCTGGGGGTTGAAGGCGGCATTTTCGTCGCCCTCTTCATTGCCCAGGCCGTAGTCCATGATCTGGCCGAAGTAGAGCCGGTCGTGCCCGGTTTCGGTAGCGTTGGTGATCCGATAGAGGATAAACATCAGGTCCTCGGCCAACACGTTGGCCCACTGGAAGAGGCGCACTTGCGCCTGCAAGCCCATCCCGCCGATGGTCGAATCCCCCGGGCTGGCGTAGTAGACGCCGTATTCGCTGTTGGGCCGCCCGGTCTCCGGATCGATCGCGTATTCCAGGTCGGTGAAGTCGTCCATCACGTAGAAGCTCTCCAGGTCGGCGTTGAAGACGCCTTTGCCGAAGAAGCCATTCCACTGCCTCGCCCATCCGGGATCGTCCGGGTTGTCGAGGCGGTCGGGCCAGAAGTCGGGCCAGGAAGCCGGATCGTCGCTGAGGGCGGGCGTGGGGGTTCGTTGCCCGGTAATGGGGTCGAGGCGGTTTTCGTTGTTAAAACCGGGCAGGGGCGTCCAGCCCCAGAGCGAGCCGTCGGGACTGAGGCGTTTGCCGAAGTCGCGGTAGGTCAGGATGACGGGGTTGAGCGTGGTGTCTCGCGTCGCACCGGGATAAAACTCAGCCCATTTGAGGCGTTCGCCCGGCACCTGCCCGGCCACCATGATCCCGACGCCGTCCATGTGCCGCCCGCCGATGCCGCGCGGCCAGACGCCGAAGGGGATGTCGTTCCAGCGGGCCAACTCGCCGTGATTACGGAAGTTGGTTTCGATGAGGTTGCCGTCCATCACCCCCCGCGCAATGCGCTCTTCATCGCCCCGCAGATCGTTCGGGATCGACGTGCCCTGCGCGGCCACCTCAGCGACGGCGAGCAGGCAGAGGCCCAGCAACGCCAGGCTGCGTCGGAGGCGCTGCGCTAGGGGCACCGTGATTCGTATGCTGTGCATCTGCCGCTTCATCTTGACCCTCAGAACCGATAGTTCAGCCCGAAGCTGATTTTGCGAGGCGCCCCGAAAAACTCCTGCCGGTAGAAGAACTCGTCCAGGCTGTTGAGCCCGCCGACGGCGGCGCCGGTGCGCCGGAACAACTCCAGCGTCACCGACTCGTCGGCGCGCCCGGTGTCCTCGTAGACGTTGACCTCCTGCTCGGTGTCGAGCAGGTTCTGGACCTGCAAGAACAAGCTGACGTCCGGCTTGAGGAAGGCGGGTTTGAAGAACACGCGGACGTCCGAGCCGAAAAGCATCGGCTTCGTGGCGTTGTTCTTTTCGATAGAGCGGATGAAATTGCGGACGGTGGTGTAGGGGGTGCCGCTCTGGAGCCGGTTGATGAACGTGACGCTGAAGCCCGGGGCCGGCTCCACCGTGATGGTGTTGTTCAAGACGTGCCGCCGGTCCCAATCCAGGCGCACGAGCGAGAGGATTTCGTCGAGGCCCGCCTGCTGCCGCCCGAAGGCTTCACCGGGACTCGACGAGGTGCCTTCGGCAAACTGCAAGGTGTAGTCGAGCGTCCAACGGAGCGGCCCGCTGGGGCGCTGGAAGAGCGAAAACGTCAGCCCCCGGATCGTGCCGAAATCCCGGTTGATCCAGCGCACGACGAAGTCGCCCTGGGGCGTACGCGAGATCTCCTGCCCGGTCAGGTTGCGCACGTCTTTCGAGAAGATGGTCAGTTCCAGGCCGATGTCGTCGGTGAGACCCTGTTGCAGGCCCACTTCGAAGGCGAGCGTCCGCTCCGGGCTGATGCCTGCGTTGCCGAAGAAGTTGGAGAGCGACGCCGGGTTGACCTCGTATTCCGGGTTGGTGAAGAGCAGACCGAACGAGGGCACCTGGAAGAACAACCCGGCCGAGAAGCGCATCACGCCGGTCGTCGAAATCGGAAAGGCGATGCCGACGCGCGGGCTAATTTGCATCTCCACGTCCGCCTTCTGCCGGTTGGAGATCAGCACGCCGGGGTTGTTCGGATCGGCAATCTCTTCGAGTTCCGCCTGGCCCCAATCAACAGGCGTCAGGTAGTCGGGGTCGAAGTAATCGAAGCGAAGCCCGGCGTTGACGATAAGCCCGGTGAATTCCATCTTGTCCTGCACGTAGGCCGAGAACTCGACCGGGTTCGCCTTCAGCGTGTTGTCGGAGAACTGATCCGGGGAGGGTTGCGGCTTGTTGCCGGTGCGGAACGAGCGTTCGATGCCGAAGTCCCGGTTGTCGAGTCCGTGGAGGCGCGCCTGCACGCCCACCTTCACCAGGTGCACCCGCGTCATCTGCCGGGTGAAGTCGGCCACGACGGTGTGCGTCTCGGTGAGCTGGTTGCTCGTAGAGAGGTCATTGCCGCCCACGGCAAACGCATTGGCCCCCTGCAACGAGCTAAACTCGGCGCTCACGTACCGCTCGTCGAAGGGCGATGCGAAGAGGCGCACGTCGGTCTTATCGCGCAGATAGCTGTACGAGACGTTGGCGAAGGCCCTGCTGCCCAGCGTAAAGCGCAGCCCCAGGATGTGCGTCTGGTTGAAGAACTCGACGCCGTTGATGCCGTCCGGGACGTACTTGCGAAAATGGCTGTAGGGGCTGAATTCGCCGCTCTGCAAAAACAGGTTGTAATCCAGCTTGATGCGCGGCGTGAAGTTGTAACCCACCGTCGCGTTCACCGAGACGCGCTCCGTGGTGTTGCGCGGGGTGAAGTCGCCGTCGCCCGTCGACTCGATGATCCACGCCTCCGAACCGAGGCCGGTGTTGAGGTTCTGAGACGAGTCGCCCGGCGCAAACAGGTTCCGCCCGATGAAATGCGAGTTGTCTTTGAGGTAGCGTACCGAGGCTTGCAGGCCCAGCTTGCCCGGTAGCACCGGCCCGCCGAGCGAGGCCTGGATGTCGGTCAGGTTCGGAAAAGCTGCCGCTTCGGAGTAGGAAACCGTCTCAGGGACGAAATCGTCCGCCGAGAGCGCCGAGCCGCCGGGCACGGTGCGTCTCAGGAATTCCATCTCCCGATTGCTGACGATGGCCCCGACGTAGCCGAGGAAAGAGCCCGACCATCGATCCGGAACGTCTTTCGTGACGATGTTGACCACCCCGGACGTGGCCTGGCCGTATTCGGCGTTGAAGACGCCGCTGATGACCTCCAGGCTGGAGACCATGTTTTGCTCGATCTCGAACGCCGCCTCGTTACTGAAGGCATTGTTGATGGGCACGCCGTTGACCAGGTACGCCACCTCGCCGGTGCGTCCGCCGCGGAAGTGTCCGTCTACCACGCCGGCCTGCAAGTTGATGGCGTCGTTGACGTTCGTCACGGGCAAAGCCTCCAGCTGTTCGGCGTCGACGACGGCCGTCGTCGTGGTGCGGTCTGCCTCTACGAGGGGCCGCTCGGCGATGACGACGATTTCCTCACCCGCGATGACTTCCTCTTGCAGGCTGAAATCCACCGTCGTGGTCTTGTCCTGCACCACCTTCACGTTCGTGGTCGTGATCGGGGTGAAGCCGATGAAAGAGGCCCGCACCGAGTAGGTGCCCGGCTTGACGTTCAGGATGTAATAATAGCCCTCTACGTCGGTGGTGGCGCCCTGCGTGGTACCGACGATCACGACGTTCACGCCGGGCAGCGTTTCTCCGGTGGTTGCATCGATCACACGGCCGGCGATTTTTCCGGTCGGCCCGGGCGCCTCAGCCCGCGCCGGGAGGGCGCCGCCGAGTCCCAGGACGAGCCAGAGGGCAACACATCGAACCGTCAGCCTGGAGAGCCACATCATCTTACGCGTGTTCATTGCGTGCTGCATACGGCGAGCCTGAGGCCCTCTCCCGGGGGCTTGCCTCGTCCCTCGTGGAGAGGGCCTCAGGGGCCGTGCTACGCTACCATGGGTGCCGCCAGGAAGCAGCCCGGCCTGCTACTTGAGCAGGAGCATGCGCCTGGATTGGGCGAAGGAAGAACCGGCTTCGAGGCGGTAGAGATAGACGCCGGAGGCCAGGTCGCGCGCTTCGAAGCGCACCGTGTGCGCACCGGCTGCCATCTGCGCGCCGTCGATGAGCGTGGCGACCTTGCGGCCCAGCACGTCGTAGACGGAGAGCGTCACGCGCTCGGACGTGGCCAGCGTGAAGGTGAGCCTCGTGGACGGGTTGAAGGGGTTGGGATAGTTCTGCTCCAGCGAGAACGACTTCGGGAGGTCGGCTTCCCCTTCGCTGGACGTAGCTGTCCCGCGCCCGGCCAGCGCCACGACGGGCCACTCGGCAGGCGTATTCCACCACTGACTGCCGGCGTTGGTCTTCAGCGACCATTGGATCTGATGCTCCCGGCCGCTGCCGTCGTCGTCGTTGAGCGCAATGTTCATCGGGATGAGCCGCAGGTCCGTGCCCGTCGGAGGATCCAGGACGACGTCGCCCTGCGCAGGGTCCTGAATGGCATCGAGCGGGAAGAGACTGAGCGTCTTCCATCCGATCGGGTTTCCTTCACCGTCCGTGAGCACGTCGTAGGCGGTTCCGCCGCCCTGCACGTCGCCGTTGAAGCTCCACCCGACGAAGGTATGGGTGATCGAGCCGTCGCCGTGGGCCGAGATGCGGAACTGATAGTCGGCAAATTCGCCGCGCACCATGTCCTGATGCGGTGAGCCGAGCAAAACCGAGCCGCCCTCGACGTCGCGCACGTCGTAGTTGCCCCAGCCGAGTTCGATGCTGTCGTTCTGCCAGGCATCGCTCCCCGGCACTTCAGCGCCGGCCAGGCCGATCACGTCATCCTTTATTTCGGCGTAGATGAACAACTCGTTCATCGCCGTGTAGCCCATCCAGAGGGTGCCGGAGAAGTCGTCATCGCTGTCGGGAAAGACCGTAGAGTCCCCCAGTTTGGAATGGCTCTGGTCCACGCGGAACGGCTCTAACCCTGCCGGAAACCCTTCGCCCGAGACTACGCCGGCCGACAGGTCGTCGAAAAGCTGGTTGCCTTCCGCTTCCGTCAGCTCCAGAATAAAGGGCTGAACCGGCAAGTCCGGGTTGGCGATCAGGCCGGCGCTGCCCGAGACATCCGGGTTTTCGACGCCGAACTGGCTCAGGCTGGTCACGGCGTAGTACACCTCCAGCGGCGCCAGCGAGGGATGCGGCACCTCAAGCTGGTGGTTCACCTCGAACGCGTCGGCGTTGAACGGCACCGTCTCCAAGAGCAGCACGCCCTCGGCCGAGACGTCGGTGATGGGCGATTCACTCATGTACACGTTGTAGCCGCCGAAGTCCGTGTTGTGGGCCCAGGAGATGAGGTTGCCCTCGGCGCTTCCTGAAAACGAAACACCGGACATCGCGCCGGCCGGGTCGTTGGCAACCGCCAGGTCGAGGCCGGGCTGGCCGATGTAAACGTCGTCTACCCAGACGTCGCCGCCGCCGGTGTTGTTGTCCCAGAAGAAACCCATGGCGTGGACGTTGGTCCACTCGAACTCTCTCCAGAGGTCGGGGCGATCGGCGGTATTGGGACCCAGATCATCCCCCGCGACGCGGAAGCCCCCCGTAGACCAGGTGCCGTTGTAGAACCAGTTTTCCGCCAGCGGATCGAGCGTGCCGGCTGTTTTGGCATCCTCCAACTCCTGCCACGTAGCCGGCGGAAGCGGGATGTCGAGTTCGTGCCACTGGCCGTCGCGCATCGCTTCGGGCACGCGCCAGATGAGGCGGAAGGCCTGGTCGGCCGAGCCGTCGTCGGCGCCGCTGTCGTCGGTCTTGTCTTCGAACATGATCTCCACGTTGGGCATGCCGGCGTTGGCCGGATCGACGAGGAGTCTGAGGTGCAGCACGTCGCCCTGCTCACGGTTCTGGCTCAGGTCAACGCCTACGGTGCGTTCGAAGCGGAAGGCCTGGAAGGAAAAGTTACCGTAGCCGTACTTCATGACCTTGTTGCCCGACCCGGGGGCGAGGGGGTCGTCGACGACCTGGCCGTCGAAGGTCGGCACGAGGGTGTTGGTTCCGTTGACGAAGACGATAAAGTCGTCGCCCAGTTCGGGACCGGGCTGGGCGAAAGCGCTTCCTGCTCCCAGCCATACGCCGAGCGTCAAGGCTAGGAGGAAACGGGTGGTAGCAAACGGCTTCATGATGCAGTACCTGGGTTTGGTTGAGGTCCTGGCGCAACGGCAATAGGGGGCAGCCACCGTACACTGAAAAGGTTTTCACGGCCCATCATACAAAAATATGAAAAGGTTTTCAAGTCGTTTCACAGACCATTCATAAGCGGCGTATTGGCCGGCAGAAAAGCGTTTGTAAAAAAGCCCCGTTCATCGGAGCATAACCATCGCGCGCTGAAACGATTGCCGGCGCCGTCCGTCGTCCAGCACCAGCCGATACAGGTACGTGCCGGGGGCCAGGCGAGGACGCACGCTGAGGGTTTGCAGGCCTGCCCCGAACGATTGCCAGGGCCCGGCATGCACCGCGCGGCCCAGCACGTCAAAGACGCTCAGGCGGGCGCGTACCGCCACGTCGCTCTCGAATTGCACCCGGACCTCCTCGCTGAACGGATTCGGATAGTGCCCCAGGAGCCGCGCGCCGCCGGGCACGGGGGTGGAGTGCTCGACGTCGGTGGCCGCCACCAGCGTGAAACGCAGGCGATTGACGTTGCCTCCCTCTGACCGGACCAGCAGTTTGAGGGTGTGCTCGCCGGCAGGCAGCGCAACATCTCGCAGCCAGACGGAAATCCAATTCTGCCAGCCGCCCGTGTTGGGTATCGCCAGATCTTCTCCGATTCGCTCGTTGTCAATCAGCAGCCTTATCCGCCCTCCCCCTACCGCACTGGCTACACGGACTTCCACGTCGTAGCGGCCTGCCGTCTCGATCGTGACGGTGTAAATGAGCCATTCGAGGGTGTTCATCCACCCGACGTTGTAGGCGAAGCCCTCAGGATCGGTAGAGCGTTCGATATCGACGCCGTCATTGCGGTATTGGCCGCCATTGTTGCCTCCACCCGGCGCGCCGGTCGTTGCCATAACGTCGTTGTCGTTGTAGGTGACGCCCTGGTTGCCGAGGTCGTAGTCGACCGCGTTGATCTCACCGGGGATCACGTGGTCCTTAAAGGGCACGCGCAGGGTGGCATATTCGGGGTCAAAAAGTGCGGCGAGCACGCCTAGGCGCACCTCGCAGGAGTCCAGGTCCAGCCCTTCTGCCATGGCAAAGAGGGCCGTTCGGGCCGCCTGCGCCGTCGGGCGCGGCCCCGATCCCCGCCAGTAGTCGAGCACGGCCTCGTAGCCGGGCGCGAAGGGCGCCGAAAGCGGGCTGGTGGTGGTCTCGATCTTTTTGTGCGTCCACCAGTTCACGCCGATGCCGTGGGTCTCCATCAGGCGCGTGACCAGGTAGAACCAGGTGTTTGAGTTTTCTCCGGTCTCTCCCAACCACAGCGGCACGCTGGTTTGCGTGCGGATATCGAGCAAGTACTGGATGGAATTGATGGCCGTACCGTTCCAGTACTTGTGGAAGGTGTACACCATGTTGTCATCGAAGGGATTGAGGTCTTCGGGCGCGAGGAACGTCGTGGCAAAGTAGTTGCCCTCGATGAACAAGATGTGGTTGGTATCGACTGCGCGGACGGCCTCGGCCAGGCGTTCGTAAAACGCGAACAGATCTTCCGTGGTGACGCCGTCGGGCGTGACAGGCTCGTTGATCAGGTCGTAGCCGATGATCAGGGTCTCCTCGGCATAACGCCGGGCGATCTCGGTCCAGATCTCGACGGTTTGATCCTGGTAGGGGTCCGGCTCGGTCCACAGCCGCGCGACGCCGTCGCTGTCGCTTATGTTGAACGCATTCTGCGCGCCCGGCGCCGCGTGCATGTCGAGGATCACGTAGAGGCCGTAGGTCCGGCACCATGCCAGAAACGCGTCGAGCAGCGCGAAGCCCTCTTCACGGAAGGTGCCCGTATCGGGGTCGTAGAAGACCTTGTAATGGAAGGGCAGCCGGATGTGGTCGAAGCCCCAGGCGGCTATCGCGGCGACGTCCTTTTCTTCGACGTAGTTGGCCTCGTAGAGCGCGAAAAAGCGGTCCGTGTCGGCGGGACCGATCAAGTCTTCGATCTGAGCACGGATCGTCCGGGGCGAGCCGCCGTCCGGCGCCGCAATGTGCAGCATGTAGCCTTCGGGCATCAACCATCCCCCCAGTCCCACACCCTTCAGAACGACGGGATTGCCGTCTGGATCGACGATATCCGGCCCATCGGTGCTGAAAAAACCGGTGGTGCCCTGCGCCGCGACGGAGGGCGCGAAGGCCACGAGCGCGAAGCCTAAAACGGCCCCTACGGCCAGGCTCGATAACGTGATTTGCTTTTTCATCGTCAGGATTTTCGAGGTTTGTAAACGCGAACGAAGTCGACTTCCATGGATTGCGGAAAGGCGTCTTCGTCGATGCCCCGGCTCCCGCCCCAGGCCCCGCCTACCGCGATGTTCAAGATCAGGTAAAAGGGTTTATCGTAGGGCCACTTCGCGGAGCCTTCGCCTTCGTTTTCGTATTCAAAGAACAGCCGGTCGTCCACGTAGGCGCGCAGGACGTCTGCGGACCATGCTAAGACGTAGGTGTGAAAGGCCTCGGTGGCGTCGGGAACGTCGATGGTTCCCGTCTTCTGGGTGCCGATCTGCCATTGATAGGCTTTGGAGTGAGCGGACGCGTGAATCTTCCCGATTTCGTGGCCGACGTGCTCCATGATGTCGATTTCGCCCACGTCCGGCCAACCGCCCTGGCTGAATTCCCAATCGGACGGCATCATCCAGATCGCCGGCCAGGTGCCGCGCGCCTTCGGGAGTTTGGCCCGGATCTCAAACCGCCCATACTGCCAGTCGCCTTTGCCGCGCGTAATAAGGCGCGCCGAGGTGTAGGGCTGGTCTTCGTAAGCCTCCCGGAGGGCCGTGATGGTCAGCGTGCCGTCCCGGACGTAGGCGTTCTCCGGCCGGGCGTCCGTGTAGTACTGCAATTCCCGGTTGCCCCAGCCGTGTCCGCCCACGGCGTAGCCCCACCGGGTCGAGTCGGGCAACCCGGTGTAGTC
>JBFGTT010000012.1:0-17680 GCA_041565995.1 Rhodothermales bacterium | reverse complement strand
CTGGCATACCCTGTCTCCTCAAGAGCAACAATGGCTGACGGATGCCGCCTGGGAGTCGGCCGAGCATCAGAAGGCCCTGTGGAAGGAAGCCAGCGAGGAAGCACTACGGGCCGTCGAGGCGGCGGGCGTCGAGGTGATCTATCCCGACAAGCGGCCCTTCGCCGAGAAGGTCGCCCCGATCTACGAGACGTACCGCGCCGAGCCGGAGATCTACGCCCTCATCCAGCGCATCCGGGCGCTGGAATGAGTCGCTCGCCGGCACGCGCGTTCATCGGTCATCGGGAAAGGGTCGCTCTGATGACCGCTGATCCGCATACCAGGGCACACGCGCCCTCTTTCACCTCACCAGCATGCATAAACTCAAGCAGGTCATCGACCGAATACTCGCCTGGATCGTCATCGTGGTGATGGCGGTGTTGGTGATCGACGTGTTGTGGCAGGTTTTCACGCGGTTCGTGCTGCGCGATCCGAGTTCGTTTACGGAAGAGCTGGCGCGCTACCTGATGATCTGGGTGGGGTTGCTGGGGGCGAGCTATGCCGCCGGCAGGCGGATGCACCTGGCCGTAGACCTGCTGCCGGCGAAGCTGACGGGCCGGCGCAAGCACTACCTGGGTCTCGTCATCGAAGGCTTCACGTTGTTGTTTGCGCTGCTCGTGCTGGTCGTCGGCGGGACGCGGCTGGTGGGGGTGATGCTCTACCTGGGGCAGACGTCGCCGGCGTTGCAGATCCCCCTGGGGTACGTCTACCTGGCCGTCCCGATCAGCGGCGTGTTCTTCACGTTTTACACCATCTTCTTCATCGCCGAGCAACTCCAAGCCCTGCGCGAGGCCCCGCCCTCTTAAACGTGTGGACGTATGGGGGGGTGAACGTTTGGACGAAGATAAATCAACTCGTCCACCCGTCCACACGTCCATACACCCATACCTCCTGCCTATGGAATGGCTCGACATCCTGGTTCTGGCGTTGTCGTTCGCGGTGCTGCTCGGCCTCGGCGTGCCGATCTCCTACAGCATCAGCCTGGCGACGATAGCGACCATGCTCTTGAGTATCCAGCCGATGCCGGCGCTGACGACCGACGCCCACCGCATCGCCACCGGGCTGGATAGCTTTGCCCTGCTGGCGATCCCGTTTTTCATCCTGGCCGGGCAAATCATGAACCAGGGCGGCATCGCGCATCGGCTGATCGACTTTGCCAAGGCGATGCTGGGGATGCTGCCCGGCGGACTGGCCCACGTCAACATCCTCGCGGCGATGCTCTTCGGCGCCATCTCAGGCTCGGCGGCGGCGGCCGTCTCGGCGGTGGGTAGCGTCATGACGCCGCAGATGGAGAAGGAAGGCTACGACCGTGATTACGGCGCGGCGGTCAACATTACCTCGGCCACGACGGGGCTGCTCATCCCGCCGAGCAACGTCCTGATCGTGTACTCGCTCGCCAGCGGCGGCGTCTCGATAGCGGCGCTGTTCCTGGCCGGCTACCTGCCGGGCCTCCTGGTGGGGCTGGCGCTGATGATCGTCGCCGGCGTGATGGCCGTGCGCCGTAAGTATCCCATCCCCGGACGGCTTTCGCTGAAAGAGACGTTCCAGAAATTCATCGACGCCGTGCCGAGCCTGTTTCTGCTCGTGGTGGTGATGGGCGGGATCGTGGCCGGGTTCTTCACGGCGACCGAGGCGGCGGCGGTGGCCGTGCTCTACGCGCTGATCCTGGCGTTCATCTACCGGGAAATCACGATCAAGGATCTGCCGCAGATCTTCCTCGACGCCTCGGCGACGACGGCGGTCGTGCTGCTGCTGGTGGGCACCTCGATAGGGATGTCGTGGATCATGGCCTACGTCAACATCCCGCAAAACGTCACCGCCGCCCTGATCGCGCTGACCGACAATAAACTCGTCATCATCCTGATCATCAACCTGATCTTGCTGACGGTAGGGACGTTTATGGACATGACGCCGGCGGTGTTGATCTTCACGCCGATCTTCCTGCCGATAGCCATCGAATTGGGCATCGACCCGACGCATTTCGGCATCATCATGGTGTTGAACCTGTGCATCGGGCTATGTACGCCGCCGGTGGGGAGCGTGTTGTTTCTGGGCGTGGGGGTCGCCCAGACGTCGATCACGAAGGTCGTCAAGCCGCTCCTGCCGCTGTTCATCGCGATGATCATCTCGCTGCTGATCGTCACGTACGTGCCCTGGTTGAGCCTGTGGCTGCCCGAATGCTTCCTCGGCGAAGGTTCCTGTTTTTGATTACGAGGTCAGGGCAGACCGGCGAGCGCGCGAAAGCGGTCGATTTCTTCTTCGAGGCGCGCGCGTTGCGGCGCGAGCCGGGCGTCGGCGTGGATCGAACCGGCCGCGAGGACGGCTTCGTGGAACCAGCGTTGCTCTTGCGGCCCGGCCGAGAGCGCCCGCCGACCGTTGCCGGGGGTGAACACGTCGAGGCCGCGCGCGAGGCTCTCGTTGATGGACCAGAGGTTGTGTAGCTTGTCGGCCAGGCTGATGGCGGCGGCGGGGGGCGTGCCCCGGTGCAGTTGGGCCAGGTAGCCTTCCTTGCGCGGGCGCCACTTGCGGTAGGCGCCCTCGGCGTCGAGCTTCTGCTCGGTGACCGTCTCGACGAGTGCCGTGACGGCCTCGCCCATGAGCGTCCGCATCTGCTCGCGGCGGAAGGTCTGCCCGTAGCGGTTGACGTCTTCGAGCACGTCGTGCAGGAACGCCGCCGCCACGGTGGCGTCGTCCCAGCCGGCGCGCTGGACGATCAGCGCCACGGCGGTCACGTGGGCCATCACCGGTACGCCCAGCACGACGGCTTCGGGCGGCTCGAAGGCCGGTTCGCGCCAGCGGCTCTTGCGGTAGGTCTGGTCGTGCCACTGCGCTGCCAGCTCCACGGCCTGCTCGATCAACGGGCTGAAAATCTCCATCGGTTTCGCATTCCAGGATTACAGACGGCCCGTTTCAGGGTACAGCAGCCTGCCGCTTGCCAACGGCCCCTGTGCCCCGTGCGAAGGCGCGGCGTCAGAGTTCGACGACCTGGTGCGCGCCGGTCTCCAGCGTGAGTTCGTCGCCGAGCCGGGCCAGCAGGTCGAACCCGTACTTGTTGAGAAAGTAGAGCGCCGAGAGGCCGCGCTCCTGCAACACGCCGCCGGGGAACAGGTTGACCTGCGCCTTCTGCAGCTGCGCGCGGACCTCGTCGTGGTTGTGCTTCTCGGCCCGCACCACGCGCGCCTTGAACTTCTCCAGCTCCTTCAGCAGCGCCGCCCGAGCCGCCTCCGCCGACTTCACCAGCGTCCGGTCCACCTGCTCCACCTGCGGCTTGAGCGTGCCGATGGCCTGGTGCAGGTGCCGCGCGGCCTCCTCGAAGACGGCGTCCACGTCCACGTCCATCTCGCTGAGGACGACGCGCTGGAAGAGCCGGTCGAGGTCTTCGCCGAAGTCGGCGACGGCCAGGCCGTGGCGGTCGAGCACTTTTTGCACCTTCGCTTCGACGAGCGAGACGCTGGCGCGGGGGTAGATGACGGGCATGGGCACGCCGGCCCACGCGTAGAGGGGCTTGAACTGCGCGAAGTAGGACACCTCGCTCGGCCCGGCCACGTAGGCGGCGGTGGGCAAGAGGAGGTCCTGCATGAGCGGACGCAGCACCACGTTGGGGCTGAAGCAGGCGGGGTCGTCTTCGAGGAGGGCCAGCAGTTCCTCGCGCGAGAACGTCCGGCCCTGGTCGCGCAGGGTGAAGGTCTCGGCGTCGGCGTCGATGGCGTGGCGGCCCGCCTCGTCGCAGAGGAAGAGGTTGGTCGGGCGGGTCTTGACCTGGGCGTGGAAGTCCTGTTCGAGCGTCTGGCTGACGGCGCGGAGGCGGGCGTCGGCGGTCTGCCAGTCTTCTATTTCGCGGCGGAAGAGCGGCCGCGCCAGGTGCTTGAGGCGCGCGTCGTCCGGGTTGAGGAAGACGAGGCCGGCGTCGGGGAAGAGCGCGCGCAGCAGGCGGGCGAAGGCGTCGAGCAGCGTGACGCCGGGGCGGTAGGCGGCGCGCAGGTGCGCCAGCAGCGCCTCGTGGAAGTCCGAGGGCGGCAGCGTCTCGGCGACCTGGTCGAGCACCTGCTCGATCTGCTCGGTGAGCCTGAGGCGACCGACGGGGCCGAGGTTGCCGTGTTCGGGGAGGGTGTGGCCGGTGTAGCGCAGCGCCACGGGTTCGTTGTGGCGCAAGAGCGTCAGCCCGGCGATCTCTGCGAGGTCGTGGTCGCCGCCTTCGAGCCAGAAGACGGGCACGACGGGCCGCCCCGTCTCTTCGGCCATCCGGCGAGCCAGGTGCAGCGCGGTGATGGTCTTGTAGGGCGTGTAGAGCGGCCCGGAGAGCAGGCCCACCTGCTGGCCGGTCACCACGGCCACGGTCTCGGCGCCGCGCAAGGCTTCGACGTGGGCGTGCGTGGCTTCGTCGAGGCCCCAGTGTTCGTTTTGTTCGAGCAGGACGTCGGCCA
Source organism: Rhodothermales bacterium (assembly GCA_041565995.1). Classification (GTDB taxonomy): domain Bacteria; phylum Bacteroidota; class Rhodothermia; order Rhodothermales; family JBFGTT01; genus JBFGTT01. The sequence continues at coordinate 13,220 of JBFGTT010000012.1, read as the reverse complement.
GGGCGTTGTGGTTGCGCTGGTAGGCGGCGGCGCGTTCGGCGGCGCGCAGGCGGGCCTCGGGGCTGCGCCAGTCGCCGGCGTAGAAAGCGTCCAGGCGTTCGTAGTCGGCGCAGTAGGTGGTAAAGAGCGCCGGGAACGCCTTCAGGGCGGCGAAGGGAAGGCGGCGCAGGCGGGCGGCGGGCGGCGCGTCGGATGGCGGCATGGTTCCTCCGGAATAAGCGAGAGAGCGAACCTTTACGCGCCCGGCGGCGGGAAAGCTTCGCTCTCTAGAGGGACAACGCAGATGTCGCGTCTGGGTCGGTCAGTTTTTTTCACCCTTCATCTGGGCGATTTTGTCGCGGAGCTGGGCGGCTTTCTCGTAGTCTTCCTCCTGGATGGCTTTTTCGAGTTGCTGCTCCATGCGTTCGACGTGCGTCATCGGGCCGGCGGGGGCCGGCTCTTCTTCGGGCATGGGCGCGCCCGTCAGCGCCGAGACGCTCTCGTCTTCGGTGGGGATGCCGGCTTCTTCGAGCACGCCGGGGGCCACGTAGATGGGCGCATCGACGCGCACGGCCAGGGCCACGGCGTCGCTGGGGCGGGCGTCGAGCTGGCCTTCCTCGCCGTCGTGGATGTAGCGGATCTTGGCGAAGAAGGTGCCTTCGCGCAACTCGTCGATCACCACGTCGAGCACCTCGCCGCCGACGGCTTCGAAGGCGTCGCGCAGCAGGTCGTGCGTCATCGGGCGCGGCGGCTGGATCTTCTCGAGTTCGAGGGCGATGGCCTGGGCTTCAAAGGCGCCGATGATGATCGGCAGCCGCCGGTTCCCTTCGATTTCTCCCAGCACCAGGGCGTAGGCCCCGCCGCTGGAAGGGCTGGTCGAAAGGCCGATGATGTCCACTTGAATAAAATTCATGGTGATCTTGCAACGACGGTGTAGGCGCCCGGCGGCAGCCGGCATCCGCTGCATACTACAGCGTTTGGAGCAGGAGGTCAAGGCGGGCGCGCCTCAGGAAAGCGCCTTTTTCAACGCGACCAAAAAGGCCTTGTTCTCTTCCGGCGTCCCGGCGTTGACGCGCAGGTAGCCGCGCAGTTCGGCGTAGCCGCCCATGTCGCGTACGAGTACGCCGGAATCTGCCAGACGGTTCATCAACGGGCGCGGTTCCAGGGGCGTCTTGAAAAGCACGAAATTCGCCTGCGAGGGCATCACCGTCACGCCGTCGATGGCCGCGAGGGCGTCGGTGAGGGCGCGGCAGGCGCGTTTGATCTGCGCGGCACGCTCGGCGACGAGGCCGGGCCGCTCCAGCAGCGCCAGCGCCGTCGTCTCGGCCAGGCGGTCCACCATGAACGGCAGCCGCGCCTTGAGCAACTCGCCGACGACGGCGGGGTGACCCATCAGGTAGCCCAGGCGCAATCCCGCCAGCCCGAACGCCTTCGAGAAGGTCCGCATCAGCAGCAGGTTGGGCGCCTCGTCGAGCAGCGTGCGGGCGCTCTCCTCCTCGGTGAACTCGACGTACGCCTCGTCGACGACGACGAAGCCGGGGGCGGCGCGCACGATGGGTTCGATCTCCGCCAGCGGCATCGCCAGGCCCGTCGGGTTGTTGGGCGTGGTGAGCACCGTCAGCGCAGGCTGCACGCGGCGGACGGCCTCCAGCAGGGCGGCGGCGTCGAAGGCGAGGTCCGGGCGCGGCGGCACCGCCGTGAGCGCCCCGCCGAAGAGCGCCACCACCTTTTCGTAGAGCGCGAACATGGGCCGGGGCAGCACCACCGGCGTGCCCGCGTCGATCATCGTCAGGCCGAGCGTGTAGGTCAGCTCGTTGGAGCCGTTGCCCACCAGGATGCCGCCGGGGTCCCAGGCTTCGCGCGCGGCCAGGGCGCCGACGAGGCGGTCGGGCTGCTCGGTCGGGTAGCGGTTGAAGGGGGTGACGAAGAACTGCTCCAGCAGCGCGCGCTTGAGGTCGTCGGGCAGGTCGAAGGGGCTTTCGTTCTGGTTGAGCTTCACCTGCACGTCGGGCGCGCCGCCCACCACGTAGGGCCGCTCCGCGCGCACCGCCGGACGGATATAGGCGAGTACCTGGTCGAGGGTGGCTCCTTTCGTCGTTGCTATTTTACTCATGCCTGGCAGTACGCTCGGGTCGTTGCGGAGTGCGGATCGCGGATGGTTCTCTGCCCGCCGGTAGGTGTAGTCGCCGAGACGACCGACGACGGACGACCGACGAACGGCAGGGTAGGGACGGCGCTTCGCTTTACGTCAGCCGCCTGAGCCTGCTCCGGACCTGATCCGGGGATCCGGGTGCTCCTGTCCCAATAACCATCTTCCAACTCCTATTTTCCATTTCCCCATTCCCATTTTCTCATACCCATCTCCTCACCCTTTTTCTCGATCCAGGCGGACGGCGATGGCACGGGCGTGGGCCGTCAGCGCCTCGCTTTCGGCGAAGGCGACGATGTCCGGACCGGTCTTGCGCAGGCGAGCGCGGGTGTAGGCGATGATGGATTGTTTGCGGAGGAAGTCTTCGACGCCGAGGGCGGAGGCGTAGCGGGCGGTGCCGCCGGTGGGCAGCACGTGGTTGGGGCCGGCGAAGTAGTCGCCCACGGGTTCGGACGAGTAGGGGCCGAGGAAGACGGCACCGGCGTGCCTGATCTCGGTCATCGTCTGCCACGGATCGCGGACGAGCAACTCCAGGTGCTCCGGCGCCAGCTCGTTGACCATCGCCACGGCCTCGTCCATCGTCTCGGTGACGACGCACGCGCCGTAGGTGCGCAGCGACGCCTCCACGACGGCGCGGCGTTCGAGCGCCGGCACCATCCGCTCGACGTGCGCGCGCACGGCCTCGGCCAGCGCCCGGTGCGGCGTCACCAGGATGGCCGAGGCGCGCTCGTCGTGCTCGGCCTGCGAGAGCAGGTCGGCGGCGACGAACTCGGCGTCGGCGGTCTCGTCGGCCAGCACCACGATCTCGCTCGGCCCGGCCACCGCGTCGATGGCTACGGGGCCGAAGACGAGCTTTTTGGCCGCCGCCACGTAGGCGTTGCCCGGCCCGACGATCTTGTCCACCCTGGGTATCGTTTCGGTGCCGAAGGCGAGGGCGGCCACGGCCTGCGCTCCGCCCACGGCGTAGACGTGCCGGAGGCCCAGGAAGTGGGCCGTCGCCAGCACGAGCGGGTGCGGGCGTCCGTCGCGGCCCGGCGGCGAGACGAGGTGGATCTCCTCGACGCCGGCCACCTGCGCCGGGACGGCGTTCATCAGCAGGCTCGACGGGTAGCAGGCGGTGCCGCCGGGCACGTAGAGGCCCACGCGTTCGAGCGGCAGCACGCGCTGGCCCAGCAGCACGCCGTCGCCGTCGTCGGTGAACCAGGAGCGCTGCCGCTGCTTTTCGTGGAACCGCCGGATGTTGGCGGCGGCCTCGGCGACGATGCGGCGCAGGCCGGCGTCCATCGCGGCGAAGGCGGCTTCGAGGGCGGCGGCGGGCACCTTCAGCGGGTCGGGGCGGACGCCGTCGAAGCGCTCGGTGAGGTCCAGCACGGCGGCGTCGCCGCGCGCCCGCACGTCCTCGACGAGGGCGCGCGCGGCGGCTTCCACTTCCGGGTCGAACGAGGCGCGGCGGTCCAGCACGGCCCGCAGCCGCGCCGCCCGCTCGGCATAGGCGACGATGGGGATCATAGACTTCGACGGGGCGATGCGACGACGCAAAGCCGGGCGTCGCCGGCCTGCCGGCAATATAGCGCCGAGCCGCCGAGAAGTTCTGAGCGGGCGGCGCGTTTTGAGAAAGGTTCACGCGCCCTCGCACGAACACAGTAAACCCCACCGCAGGAAGCAACAGGATCCGGGATAGATGGGAATCAGACGGATGCCGTGTCAGTAGACCTCTTCGTCGTCGTAGTCGTCGTCCGGCAGGCCCGTCAGGTCGGGCAGGTCGTGGAAGTCGTAGTCGGGGAGGCACTCGTCGCGGATGTGATGAATGACCTCGTGCATGGCGCGGACGAACTTGCCGAAGTCCTCCTTGTAGAGGAAGAGCTTGTGCTTTTCGTAGCGTCCTTCGTCGATGCGTTTGCTCTCGGTGATGGTGACGAAGAAGTCCTCGCCGGAGCGGGTGCTTTTGACGTCGAAGAAGTAGGTGCGCTTGCCGGCGGGGATGCGACGCGAGTAGATCTCGTCGCGGTAGCGGTTGTCGCGCTGGTTGCCGTTGTCGCCGCTCCGGTCGTAATGGCTCTGCTTCGCAGCGCTCGCAGCGCGTCTACCGGGGGAAGGATCGTGGTTCTCTTGCTCGTAACTCATCCAGAACGTACCTCCGCTGCCCCAGCCGGGCCGGAGCTTTGGTTACACATCGACGGTGGGGGGAGTCTTTCACTCCTGAGCATAAGGGGATATCTGCGCGTGCAAAAGGTAAGACGCAAGGGTGCTCATGGCAGCGTATCCAGGAGCATCCATACGTCTTACTTTTTACGTTTTACACGTTTTGCGCCGCGCCTGGCACGGTCCGGACCTGCCTTCGGCGGCACAGGTGGCTTCCTCAAAAGAACGGCTTAATATGCAAACCAGCCGTCGTAAACGCAACGCCTTCCCTCCCGGAAACCACCCGGCACGCCGGTCGAGGCGCCGGATCGCGCCCCGATCAGCGGAGGGAAAACGTCGCGCGGGGTAGTTCGCGGAGCACCCTGGGGCGCAGGATCGGCTCGCGCAAGACGCGGCGCAGCCGCCGGGCCGAGGCCGCGTCGAGCGCTTCGAGCCTGGCGAGCAACTGGCGGGCGTGCGCCTCGTCGTCGCGGGCGAGGGCGCAGCGGGCGAGGTCGTAGAGGGCAGGCGCGTAGGCGGGGTCGTGCGCGATGACGGCGCGCAGGAAGGGGACGGCCTCGTCGTAGCGCAGGCGGCCCATCAGCGCGCGCGCTACGCCGTAGGCGGCCAGGTGCCGGTAGGGCGCGTACTGCTGCGCGTGGCGGAAGCGCGCTTCGGCGGCCCGGTACTCGCGGCGGCGCAGATGGTGCAGCCCCAGCATGTAGGCCGAGAGAAAATGGCCGTCGAAGGCGTCGAGCGCGGCGCGATAGGCCTCGGCGGCGGCGGTAGTGGTGCCCAGCAACTGGTGGATGATGCCGCGCAGGAAGTGGAGGCGGGCGTTGCCGGGCGCGGGCGGCTGCGGAGCGTCGAGCCGGGCGAGGGCGGCGTCGAGGCCGGGGAAGCGCCGCCGCCCGGCTGCCAGCATCGACGTCAGGCGGATGGCCTGCACGTGCGGATGGCCGGTGAAGGCGGGGTCGCGCATCAGCGCGCGCAGCGAGCGCGGGCGCCCGATTCCCTGCCGCCGCGCCAGCGCCGGCCTCGGATCGAGCGCAATGCAGAGTTCTTCGTGCAGCGCCTCGGACTGGCCCGTGCTCACGGCGCCGGAGGTGACCACGCCGAGCACGCGGCCCGTCCGGTCGAGCAGCGGCCCGCCGCTGTCGCCGGGGCGCACCGGGTTGGCGCTAATCCAGAGGGCTTCGCCGGGTTGGAGCGTCAGGCCGCGATAGCGGACGCCGGCGGTCGAGCGTTGCACGCCGCCGGGCCAGCCGTAGGTGAAGGCCACCGCTTCGTCCGGCTCCTGCGCCACCGACCCGGCCGCCGGCGCCAGCCGCAACGGCGTCAGCCCGGCCCGCGCCACGGCGCCCGGCCTGACGTAGAGCACGGCCACGTCGCGCACCGGATCGAGCACCCAGGCTTTGCTCGTGTAGAGCGGTTTGCCGCCGGGCAGCATCAGCCGCACGCGCCGGGCATCCATGACCACGTGCAGGCTGGTCACCACGGCGTCGGGCGCCACCAGGAAAGCCGAGCCTACGCGCGCGTACGAGCGCCTGTCGCCCGCCTGCTGGTACTCGGCCAGCACCGGCAACACCGACGCGCCCGCCTGGAAAAAGACGGGGTCGACCGCGTAGGCCGTCACGGCATGCGCCGCCGTGGCGTACGCCTGCGCGCCGACGTCGAAGCGCAGCGGCGGCACCTCGTGCGGGCCGGAGCGCAGCACCCGCAACACGAAGCGCCGCGCCAGCACCAGCAGCCCGCCGGTCTCCTCCGGCGTGCGCAGCGTCATCGCCTCTTCGCGTATCACGTCGAGGCCCGTGCCGGCCGTATCGAACCGGGCCGCTGCGAAGGCGTCGGCCACGCGGGCAGTCTCTTCGGCGGAAGCCGGCGAGGCGTAGACCTCCACGTCGAGCCTGAAGGCCGCGCCGACGGCCACCACGCTCCGGCTCACGTTGCTGAAGACCTGCAACGACGGCTCGGCGGCGGGACGCGGCTGGGCGGCGGCGTGCAGGCACACGCACAGCAGCCCCGCCAGCGCGAGGCTCCACCGCCTATGTCGAACAACGCCAGGCATCGGGCAAAATGGTTTGCGGGTTCGCGTGCACAAACGCAAACACGTTAACACTTCACCACCTCAAAAACAGGCCATTACCACGTCTCTTTGACGATGGCGTGGATCAGGCGTTGCAGGTTGCCGCGCACGCGGCGGCCCACGGCCAGCACGTCCTCGTGCGCCAGCGGCTCGGCGCTCAGGCCGGCTGCCGGGTTGGTGATGGTCGAGATGCCCAGCACGCGCAGGCCCAGGTAGCGCGCCTGGATCACCTCCGGGACGGTGCTCATCCCGACGGCGTCGGCGCCGAGCCGGGCGAAGAGACGGATCTCGGCCTTCGTCTCGTAGCTCGGCCCCTGCGCCCACAGGTAGACGCCGCGCCGCGTGGCGATGCCCTCGGCCAGGGCCACGCGCTCGGCACGGTCGAGCCAGGCGGGGTCGTACGGGGCCGACATGTCGGGGAAGCGCGGGCCGCCGTCCAGGTTGGGACCGATGAGGGGGTTGGCGAAGGCGAAGTTGATGTGGTCGGTGATGAACATGAGCGTGCCGGGGACGAAGGCGGGGTTGATGCCGCCGGCGGCGTTGGTCACCAGCAGGCGGCGCGCGCCCAGCGCGTGGAGGAGCCGGATGGGGAAGGTGACGGCGCGGATGCCGTGGCCTTCGTAGAGATGCACCCGCCCCTGCACGAAGACGACGGCGCGCCCGGCCAGGCGTCCGAAGACCAGCCGGCCCCGGTGCCCCGCCACCGTCGAGTGCGGATAGCCCGGCACCTCGCTCGTCGGGATGACCGTGGCGTCTTCGGCGGCGTCGGCCAGCGCGCCCAGGCCGGAGCCGAGCACGAGCGCGGCCTCCGGCACGAGGTCCGTGTGCCGGCGGATCAGGCGCGCGGCGTCCTGCACGTCGGCGGCGGTCGGCGCCTCCTGCTCAGGCTGTGCATCGTTCATGAGAAGATCCAGGATGGTTTGGCATCAATCCGAAATCCGCATTCCGCAATCGCGTCAGGCTTCGGCGGCGTGGCGGTGGGCGTCGGCGGGCGCGGCGCCGTCGAGCGGGACCAGCCTGACGACGACCATCGTCATGTCGTCGTGGCGTCCGGCGGCTTCGACGAAGTGGTGCACGTCCTCGGAGACGGCGCGCAGGATCTCGCTGGCCGAGCGCTGCCCCGCGTCGCCTACTTTGCGCGCCAGGCGGTCGTCGCCGTAGAGGTCCTTGCCCTGGTTCATCGCCTCCGAAAATCCGTCGGTGTAGAAGACCAGCACGTCGCCGGGACAGAGCGCGATGGTCACCTCTTCGATGGTCTCGTCGAAGGTAGGCCCGGTGACCAGGCCGATGGCCAGGCCGGTAGGCTGCACCAGGTCCGCCGCGTGGCCGGGCGAGCGCCGCAGGATGACCGGGTTGTGGCCGGCGCGGGTGAAGGTGAAGGTGCGCGCGGCTACGTCGAAGACGCCGTAGATCATCGAGATGAAGGTGCCGCGCACGGCGTTCTCGTAGAAGAGCCGGTTGAGGCGACGCATCACCTCGGCGGGCGCCAGGCCCTCGCGGCTGAGCGTCTGCACGAAGCCCTTGGTGAGCGTCATGTAGAAGGCGGCCTGCGTGCCCTTGCCGCTCACGTCGCCCACGACGACGGCCAGGCGGCCCGGCCCCACCTGCACGAAATCGTAGTAATCCCCGCCGACCTCGTTGGCGGCCAGGCACATCGCGGCAATGTCGAGGCCCTCGACCTCCGGCATCCGGCGCGGCAGGAACGAAGCCTGCACCTGCCGCGCGATCTCCAGCTCGCGTTTGAAGCGTTCGTGGCGCGTCAATTCGTCGATGTAGGCGGGCACGTACTCGGCCACCTCGCGCCGCGTCCGTCCACTGGCGACGCCCAGCAGGCCCACGCCGACGACGGCCAGCACCAGCAACCCGCCCAGCAGCACGTCCATCCACGCCGGCGAGGCTCCGACCAGCCAGCCCTCGTTGAGACGCCAGAGCAGCAGCGCCAGGAAGAAGCCGGTGAAGCACGTCAGGAAGTCGGTGCGCCAGAACGTCACGGCCAGCCCCACCCCCCACAGGCCCGAAAGGAGCCACGCGTACCCGATCGGCGCCAGCTCGACGGAGGCCCCCTGCATCAGCGCCATCAACACCACCGTCACGCCCACCACGGGCGCGGCCCTGGGCCAGAGGTGGTAGACGAAGGTGCCTGCGCCCAGCAGCACGAAGAGCAGCACCAGGTAGGCCAGCAGGCCGTAGCCGGCGGCCAGCCACACCATGGGCTGGTAGGCCATCTCCTCCAGAAAAACCATGCTCTCTTCGGTGAAGTGCAGGGCGGCCCCCGGCGTCAGCGCCAGCAACGCCGCCGTCGCGCCCAGCAGCACGAACGCCAGCATCGCGCCGCGCAGCAGCGCCCGGCCCACGGCCACGTTGCGAAACGAACCCAGCCGCACCAGGCTGGCCGTGCGCAGCTTGACCGGCCACTTCGACCGCGCCAGCGAGTCGGCGGCCCCGGAGACGACCATCGTGAAGAGCGCCGCCGCCGCCCCGACCACCAACACCACCAGCGCCCGCATCAACCATTCCAACCAGATCGCCCCGACGGCCTCGCCGAAGAGGTGCCGGATCAGCCCCACCATCCCGGCCGCCAGCAGGCCCGCCACCGCCCCGTCGACCAGCGTCGCCTTCCCGTCGATCAGGCGGGCTATCAGCCGCTTGAAAAACGCCACGACCAGCACCAGCACCAACAGCACGTAGACGGCTACCTGCAGGACGGTGGCGACGATGAGGAGGGTCGCCTCCTGCCCGGCGACCTCCGGGTTGAAGGCCACGCGGAGTTCTTCGAGCGTGCCGGCGGCCGAGACCGTCACGTCGGCGCGCACCTGCTGGCCGTAGAGCGGCTGCGTGCGCACCAGGCGCACGCGGGCGACGCGGTTGCCGCGCTCGGCGGGCATCCACGCCGAGTCGGGGCGGACGGCGGCGGCGTCCCAGGCGGTCTGCCCCAGGTGAAAGCGGGCCAGCGCCGCGGCCACTTCCGGGCCGAAGCCGGGATGGAAGAAGGCGCGCACGTCCTGCCCGAGCGCCCGGCGCAGCGCCGCCGCGTCGGGCTGCCGCGCCAGGCGAGGCGGACGGCTGCTCCAGAGGGAGTCCGCCGGGTCGAAGGCGAGCACGGCGGCCAGCAGCGAGTCGGAGAAGGCGTTCAGGTCGAGTTGCGCGGCAGGCGCTTCGCGGGCGTCGGGCGGGGCGAAGGCGGCGCGGAGGGCGCTCCGGTCGGCGCGGGGGGTGGTCGCGCGGCGTCGCGCCGGGCGTTCCTGCCGGGGCGGCGGGCCGAAGCGCGGGGCCGGGTCGCGGTCGAACTGCCAGACGGCCCCCTGCAAGGTGACGCCGAGGCGGTAGCGCGGCGCGGCCTCGTCGGCGTCGGCCTGCGGGGCCTGGTAGCGCACCCGCCAGTGGTAGGCGGGCATCTGCGCAGCGTCCTCCGGATCGTCGAGCAGGCGGCGCGTGGCGCGGCGTCCGAGGCCCGCCTGGAGGGCGTTGAGCAGGTCGGGGTGGCGGCTCAGGCGGGCGGTGGCCTCCAGGTCCTCCACGCCGTAGCCCCGTGCGGCCAGGAAAGCTTCGGCGGCTTGCAGGGCGCCCGCTTCGCCGAGGCCATAGCTGGCCGCCGCGTCGGGATGCTGCGCCGGCAGCAGCAGCACGTAGCCCGTCAACCCGGCCAGGGCCGCCGCCAGCAGCAGCGCGTCGGCGCGGGTCAGGTAGCGTCGCAGATGAGTCCAGGCGGCCGTCATCACCCTGCCAGTAATATCCGATAGTTACGCAGGCTCCACAGGACCTGCTGCAGCGCCACGCGCACGATGGTCGTCACCGGGATCGCCACGAGCATGCCCACGATGCCGCCCAACTGCGCCCCGATCAGCACGACGAAGAGAATCACGAGCGGGTGGGCCTGGGCCGCCCGCGAAAAAATCAGCGGCTGAAACAGCACGTTGTCGGCGATCTGCGTCAGCCCCATGGCAAGCAGCACGCCCGGCACGAGCCCGAAGTCGCCGGTCTGGGCGATGCCCACGATGGTGCCGGCCAGAAAGCCCATCAGGGGGCCAAAGTACGGGATGGTGTTGGCCAGCCCGGCGAAGATACCCACCGCCAGTGCGGATTCCAGCCCCACGACCGTCAGCAAGATCGTCGCCACCGTCGCGATGGAGACGCACTGGATGAGCAGCCCCTGGAAGTAGCGCCCGATGTTGGTCTCGACCTTTTCGACGAGGGCGAGGGTGATTTCGAAATAGCGGTTGGGCACCAGGTGCAAGAGGCTGTGGCGGATCCGCGTGCCGTCTTTGAGCATGAAAAACGCCACGAATGGAATGACGATGACGGCGTAGAAGACGTTGGTGAAGAAACTCACGACGGACCCCATCAACTGCGCGATGCGATCCTCGCGGAAGAGCGTCTCGAAGATCCCCGTGACGGCGTCGATGATCATGCCCTCCTGCACCGGCGCCACCTTGCCCAGCCGCTTTTCGATGGCGTTCAACAGGTCGGAAAACAGGACGGTGCGCACCTGCAGGCCGAGGGCTTCGATCGGCTGCCCCTGCGCCGGGACGGCGCCGGCCTGCGCGTTGACGGTCTCTTCGCGGTCTCCCAGCGTCACGACCACCGTGCGGCGCGTGCCGTCGGCGTCCTCCACCTCCAGCCGGACGGCCTCGCCGGGCTGCCGGTCGCGCACCAGGTCCTGTAACTGCTTGGCGTCGCGGATGGCCTGTCCCTCGGCCCCGACGATGAAGTCGCCGGGGTCGAGCGTGGCGCGTCCGGTGGCGTTGCCGGGCAGCAGGCCCGTAATCCGCACCTTCGATTCGATGGCGATCTGTTGCGAGAGATCGCGCACCTGGGTGGCGACGAAGGGCACCAGGAAGGTCAGCAGCAGGCCGATGCCGCCGAAGACCAGCACGAAGGCCGTCAGGATGGCGGGGATGCGCCCCAGCCCGATGCCCTGGATGCGGTCGACGAGGGGCCGCATCAGGTAGGCCGCCACCACGCCGATGATCAGGTAGATCACCAGCGCGGCGAAGTACCAGACCAGCCAGGCCAGGACGGCCACCACGCCGAGGCCCAGCACCAGGCGAATGACGCGGTCGAACGTGAAGCGCGAGGGCGCAGGCTGGGGCAGCGGCTCGTAGCCCTGTCTCGGATCGGGCGCGGCACGAGGCGCCCCGGCGTCCGAAGTGCCGGTTTCGCGTTGCATAGCGTTCGTGGGTGCAGCGGCAGGACGGCGCGCGGCCCTGCGTGCGATCACAGCGATTCTGAAGGATGTACTCGATACGTAAAACGTGACGCGTAAAACGTAAGGATGTCCCTGGAGACGCCGCAGCGAAGCACCCTTACGTTTCACGTTTTACGTTTCACGCTCTCTCATGCATCACTTCCTCTGTGATCGTACTCAGGGGTCGTCTACCGTCTTTTCCAGTTCTTCGACGACGCGCCGGGCGGTCTCGTAGGAAAAGCCCCGGCGCAGGAGGTACTCCGAGAGTTTCTTGCGACGCTTGCGCGGATCGGCCTCGGCAGCCAGGCGCGGCCAGCGTTTGGCGGCGTGGCTGCGGGCGGCCTCGAGCATGTCTTCCTGCCCCAGTGCCCCGTCCAGCACCGCCTCGATGAGCGGAGGCGCCACGCCGCGCCGCAGCAGTTCGGTGCGCAGGCGCTGCGGGCCGTAGCCCCGGCTGCGAAAGCGCACTTCGACGTAGGCACGCGCGTAGGCCGCGTCGTCGAGGTAGCCCAATTCGTGCAGACGCGCGACGGTGCGCGCGGCCACCGCCTCGTCGAACTCGCTGCGCAGGAGCTTCTGCCGGATCTCGTGTTCGGTGCGGGCGCGGTAGCCGAGGTAGTCGAGCGCCGTGCGGAGGGCCGCCCGCGCCCGGTCCGCCTCAACGAGCCGTCGCTGCTGCTCGACGCTCAGCGCCTGCCCCTTGCACAGCCCGAACTCGACCAACAGGTCCGCGTGCACGCCGAAGGCGAAGGCGCCGTCGATGAAGACCGAGACGCGCTCAGGGTTGCGCTGCTGCCCCGCCAGCCGCGTGACGGTGCCCGCCTGCAACGGGCGCGGCGGCCCGCCGTCGTCCTTCGTGCTGCCCATGTCCACGTCCTCAGGGATCAAAAAAAGGGCCGTGCTCGCCGAAGGATAGGGCACGGTTTTCCCCGCCGAATGATCCCGGTTTACGAATCGACGAATCGACGAGAGGACGTATGGACGAAAATGCTTCTTCGTCCCCTCGTCCACACGTTCATACGTCCCACCCTTCACTCCACCTGCACGCGCAGGGAATCGACGGAGAGGCCGGCGACGATGCCGATGGCGCCCTGGACGTTCGAGGCGGGTTGGCGGCGTTCGGGGTCGTTGCGGCTGGCGGCGTAGCGGGCGTAATCCTCGCCGCTGCGAATGAGCGCCACCCGCAGCGGGTGCGGCGGCAACGGCTCGTCGCGGCGCTCGACGGGCACGGCGTAGACGCCGGTCCAGGCGTGGCGGCCCTGCGCGTCGTGGACGGTCCGGCGTTCGCGCAGAATCTGTTCGGGCCGGAAGAAGAAGTCGTCGAAAGTAGGACGGGTGGGCAGGAAGGGCTTGAGTTGGGTGCGGATCCAGTAGGCGCTGTCGGCGCCCACTTCGGCGAAATCGACCCGCCACCAGAGCGTCACTTCGACGAGGTAGACGAGGCCCTGCTGGGCGCCGGTGCGCAGCGAGTCGAGCTGGAGCGAGTCGAGCTTGACGGGATCGATGAAGAGCGAGTCGAGGATGATGCCGTCGACGGGATCGTCGGGCACCTCCACGCGGATGCTGTCGAGCGTGACGGCGGGGGGCACGAGACTCTCGGCGAGGGCGCGCTGCCCCTGCCAGAGGGCTTCGACGACCAGGCGCGTCCTCGGCGGCACGGGCCGCGTCGGCGCGGCCTCGGGCAGGTAGCGCCCCGGCTG
>JBFGTT010000011.1:0-17728 GCA_041565995.1 Rhodothermales bacterium | reverse complement strand
GGGAGGTCGGGTTCGGTGCGGGCGTTGAGCGTGCGGAGGTCGTTACCGCTGCGCTCCAGGACGTACGTGGCGAGGGCGACGAAGGCGCGCGCCTCGATCCGCTGGGTGTTTTCGATGACCTGCGAGCGCGACGTCGGTTGCCGGACGAGGTCTAGCCCGGCCAGCAGCAGCAGTTTTTCGTAGATCGTTTTGACGGCGTCGTCGGGCGCCTCGGCGTAGACGGCGCGGAGGATTTCGGCCAGGCCGAGGCCGTCGGCGCAGCCGCCCGGCGCGAGGCCGTCGCACGTAAAGCCGTTGAGCGAAAGCGAGGGATGCCGCACCGCGAAGACGTCGCGGAAGAAGCGGGTGTTGCCGGTGGTTGGCGGCAGGTCGCTCAGGCGCAGCGGCTGCGCGGGTGCCGCCGTCGGACCCGCCGCCAGCCACGCCACCGTCAGCACGCCCATGATTTTCGTAGCCTTCCTGAAATCCATCGTGCTTCCGGTTTGTCGTTCCGTGCCTGCCGCTCGTCGGCCCCGCCTCGACACCGAGGTAGCCGCCGGAAACGGCGGAAAAGGCACATCGGCATGAGGGCGTGTCGGCAAACCGAATGGCCGAAGAAGCCCAGCCCTTTCAAGGTGGGGCGTTTTCTGGCTCGTGCCAGGGCGTTTTACATCGCCAGGCAAGCCGTGAACTTGAACGGCCTTCCCTCATAAATGCCGCTGTTCGGATCCCCCCGGGCTGTGGCGTTCGGTGTCACCTTGAAAGGGCTACCGAAGAAGCCCCATCGGGCTGCATTGCCGAAGAAGCCCCATCGGGGCGACCTGTTTGGAGCCTTTGCTCCCTCATAAAATAGCTCCGTAGGAGCGACCTGTCCAAAGAAACAGGCCGCACCGGACGGGGCTTTGCAGACACGCCCTACTCCACCAGCCGCACCCGCAGCCCGTGCTCGACCGCCGCGCGGCAGGCCGGGGGCACGGCGCGGCGGGGCAGCGTGTGGCGGGCGAAGGCACGGCGGCGTGGGTAGTGCTTGCGCAGGTCGTTGAAAAAGGCGGCACGCTCGCCGGGCGGCAGCCTCGGGAGGCGGCGCAGGCGCGCGTCGTCGGCTGCGAGGTCGTACATCTGCCACACGAGGGCGTCGAGCCAGGCCGTCTCGGAGAGCGACGGATCCGGCGGGTCGAGGGCGAGGCGGTCGTCCGGGCCGGGCGCGAAGGCGGCTTCGGCGTCCCAGGCGGGCGGCAGGCCCAGGTGCGCCGCGAGCGCCCGGTAGAGCAGGACGGTGCCCTGCACCTTGCCGTCGTACGAGTAGCCGGCGACGTGCGGCGTGGCGAGGTCCACCCGGCGCAGCAGGGCGGGGTCGGGCGACGGCTCGCCTTCCCACACGTCGAGCACGGCGGCGCCGGGGCGGCCCTCGGCCAGCGCCGCCAGCAACGCGGCGTTCGAGACGACAGCCCCGCGCGCGGTGTTGAGCAGCCAGGCGCCCGGCTGCATCCGGCGTAGCGCCGCCCCGTCGAGGAAGTGGTGCGTGGCGTGCCGGCCTTCGCGCGTCAGCGGCACGTGGAGCGTCACCACGTCGGCGGCGGCCAGCAGCGCCTCCAGCGTCACGAACCCTTGCGGGCCGGCGCGTTCGGCCAGCGGCGGGTCGTTCTTCAGGACGCGCAGCCCGAAGGCGGGCAGTTGCGCCGCCAGCCGCCCGCCGATGGCGCCGCAGCCGACGATCCCGGCGGTCTTGCCGCGCAGCGACGCGCCCCGCGCCGCCGCCAGGCGCAGCAGCGCCGCCAGCACGTACTCGACGACGGACTCGGCGTTGGAGCCGGGCGCGTGGGCGAAGGCGATGCCGCGCGCCCGCAACGCCGCCCCGTCCACGTGGTCCGTCCCGATGGTGGCCGAGCCGACGAAGCGCAGGGCGCTGCCTTCGACGAGCGCCGCATCGACCCGCGTGACGCTGCGCACCAGCAGCACGTCGGCCTCGCGGACGGCCTCCGGCGTGAGGGCACGCCCCGGCGCCAGGCGCACCACGCCCAGCCCTCCGAAGGCTTCGCGGGCCATCGGGATGTTCTCGTCGGCGAGGATGCGCAGGGGCGGAGCCGGCATGGCAAAGGATCGACGGCGGGATCGAGCGAAGCCTAAAGAACGGCAAATTTCGAGGATAAAAGTACGCTCAAAAAAATTATTCATCGTGTAGTCGCTTGAAAATCCTTGCCTTAGCCCCGATACAGGATGAAGTTGGGGCGAACGGCGTATGAAGATTATCACAATTGACCTTCAAGCATCTTATTTTAAAGAACTTATGACCGATGGCTTATTTGAAACCAAGCGATAACATCCGGGTAATGCCTCGAAATGCCGACCGGCATGAGGTTTTCATCGGAGCGCCTTCGTCCATCACCTGAAGTAACCATCCTTCATCTATGGATCATCGCGACCCCCTTACGCTGAGACCGCAACTGGGAGCTTACATCTTCTCGCTCCTTTTTCTGTTTACGGGCGTTTTTTCCTTCCGCAAAGACTTGCTGGGCAAGACGTTCCCCGGCATGTTTGCCACCGTCGAAACAACCGTCGATGCCGACACCCTGGCTATGGCGGAGACGCCCGTGGTGCCGCCCTCGGTGCTCGAAGAGGTCCTGCGCAACCCCAGGAAAGTCAAGCCGCTGCCGCTGGAGCAGATCGACGCCGAGACGCTGTGGCTGGCGCGCTGCATGTATTCGGAGACGAAGCGGCCCGTCGAGCAGGAACTCGTCGGCTGGGTGGTGCGCAACCGCGTCGAGACGGCCTACCGGGACAAGAACTCCTACCGCGACGTAGTGCTCGACGACTACCAGTTCAGCGCCTTCAACCCGAACAACCGCAAGCGCCGCTACTACAGCACCCTCCAGGTACACTCGCAGGCGCCCGGCTGGAAGAACACGCTCTACCTGGCCTACTACGTGCGCCACGCCGACCCCACCTTCCGCCCCTTCTCGACCAAGACACGGCACTTCTACAGCGAGCGGTCGATGCGCGGGCAGGAGCACCCGAACTGGGCCAGCGGGATGCAGCCGGTGACGCCGACGCGCCCGCACCTGCTCGACGCCCGGCGCTTCCGGTTCTACGAAGGCATCTTTTGAGCGCGCGCTACGTCCCCTGAGCAAGCGACGGCATGTCCACGGCGGGCATGCCTTTTTTGTTGCGCGCCGGTAGCGCTTCCGGGGGGCGTGTGGGAGGATGTTTCGAGGAACGAAACCGCCGGATGCCGTACCACCGCGTTTCAGAAGGCGACGCCCAGGCGGAGCATGAAGACGTTGAGGTGCTGGTCTTCGTCGGCCTCGAAGCCGGCGCCGAGGAACGTGAAGTCGTCGGTGAGGCTGGTAACGCCGAAGCTGTAGCGCAGTTCGGGAAAGAGCGTCAGGCCGCCCGGCGCCCCGATCTCGAGGCCCAGGCCCACGTTGCCGGCGTAGGTGAAGGGGTTGAGCGACTCGTTGAAGTCGTCGTTGCCGGTGCTGGCGAAGCGGAAGACGGGGCCAGCCAGCAGGTAGGGTCGGACGACGGGCGCCGCCGCCAGGCGCACGCGCACGTCCACGGGGATCTCGACGAGGTTGAGGTCGAAGGTGCCGGCGTTGAAGCCGCCCACCGCCGCGTCGAACTCGCCGAGGTCGACGTAGAAGACGCCGGGGCGCAGGCTCACCGGGCCGAGCGCGAGGTCGTAGAAGAGGCCCACGTGGAAGCCGGAGGCGTTCTCAAAGGTCGCCTCCGGCTCGGTCTGGATGTCGGAGAGCTGGTTGAAGTTGCCGCCGACGGCCACGCCGAGCTGCGCGCGGGCCGCTGCCGCGCCAAACGCCGCGAAGGCCAGCAGCGCGAGCGCGAGACTGACGAGAGCGCGGGCTTTTCTATGGGAACGATGCATGAGGATCACCTGCCGGATGGCCTGGTTGGAGGAACGCGCCGGAAAAACAGGATTCCGCCTTCAAGCGATTGATTTCTCGGCGCTTGAAAACATCCCATCGGACGCGTGGTGTTGGATGCAACCGGGGCCTGCGTCGCGTGTTTCTGCGCGTAGCGGAGCCGCTGCCCCGTGGCGTCGTCGTATTACAAGGAGTTAACAATCGCGCGTGGGCCGGTGCGGCGCCCGGCGGCGGTTCGTCGATAGAGCCGCGAGCAGCGGCGGGTTGGTCACGGCGGCGGGGTGCAACCTGCGCCCGGCTGGCGAGTAGGTGCAGGCAGGCCGCGCGCGGCGGCGGCACGGAAGACGATCACCCTTTTTTTGTCAGACGGATCTATGAAAATCGGGATCACTTGTTATCCGGTTTATGGAGGCAGCGGCGTCGTCGCTACCGAACTGGGCAAGGCGCTGGCGGCGCGGGGGCATCAGATTCACTTCATCGCCTACTCGCTTCCGTTCCGCCTGGCGCACATCACCGAGAACATTTTCTTCCACGAGGTCAGCGTCAACCCGTATCCGTTGTTCGAATATCCGCCCTACTCGCTGGCGCTCACGAGCAAGATGGTGGACGTGGTCCAGCACGAGAAGCTGGACCTCTTGCACGTCCACTACGCCATTCCGCACGCCACCAGCGCCGTGCTGGCCCGCGAGATCCTCGAAGGCCAGGGCATCCCCGTGCCGGTGGTCACCACGCTGCACGGCACCGACATCACCATCGTGGGGCAGGACCCCTCGTTTGCGCCCGTGGTGACCTACTCGATCAACGCCTCCGACGGCGTCACGGCGGTCTCGGACTACCTGCGCCGGGAGACCTACGACCACTTCGAGATCGACAACGAGATCGAGGTCATCCCCAACTTCATCGACACCGAGCGCTTCCACCGGCTCAACAAGGGGCACTTCAAGCGGGCGCTGTGCCCCAACGGCGAGAAGGTGCTCGCGCACGTGTCCAACTTCCGCCCCGTCAAGCGCGCCACGGACGTGGTCAAGATCTTCCACCGGCTGCGCCAGGAGGGCCTGGCCGTCAAGCTGTTGCTGGTGGGCGACGGGCCGGACCGCGCCCCCACCGAACACCTGGCGCGCGAACTCGGCGTCTACGACGACGTGCGCTTTCTGGGCAAGCAGGAACCCGTCGAAGAGATCCTCTCCATCGCCGACGTCTTCGTGATGCCCAGCGGCTCGGAAACCTTCGGCCTGGCGGCGCTCGAAGCGATGGCCTGCCATGTGCCCGTGCTCTGCAGCGACATCGGCGGGCTGCCCGAACTCATCGGCGAGAGCGAGGCCGGCTGCCTCTGCCCGCTCGGCGACATCGACGCCTTCACCACCTGCGCCCAGCACATCCTCACGGACGAGGACCTGCACGCACGCATGGCCGAGGCCGCCCGGCGGCGCGCCGTCGATGCCTTCGACCTCGAGCACATCATCCCGCGTTACGAAGCCTACTACGAGCGCGTCCGCAGCCGCATGCTGGCGCAGGTGTGACGCCTCCTGGTATCGCCCTCGACGAAGCAACCTGACGACGCGATCTATTTGCCGCACGTCCTCGACCGCATCACGAGCCTTGCCGACGCCCATGCCAGCCGACGACCAGAAGCCGCACGCCCACCCGTCGCGCCATCTGATCAGCCGGAAAAAGGAGCTTTATCCCATCAACGATTTCTGCCGGGACTACCTGGATCGGTACGGGCGGATAGCAGACCAGGGGGCGCGCTATGAAGACCTGCTGCGATACGACAAGGAGATCCCCCTCTACAAGGAGAGCGGGGAGGATACCCTCTGGTCCACCGTTTACTACCCGCCGCTGGAACAGGGCGAGATCCACGAGCAACTCCTGACGGTCTACGCCCTGCTCAAGACCGACGGCGACCGCTCCATCACGCGGCACCTCCGGATCGACCGGGTGGACCTGTGCCTCTACGGCAACACCCTGCCCTTCCGCGTGCGCGTCGTCAATACCCTCAACGAAAACTTCGACTATTTCTACGTCAAGCGCCTCGATGCCAACCGGGTCTACGGCCTGGAGCTGGAACACATCCTCTCGCCCAGCCGCATCAACTACTACATCCGGGGAGAGACCATCGTCGAGGAGCACATCATCGGCATCCCGGCGGACATCTTCCTCCGGGAAGACCTGCCGCAGAGCCGCTTCGACCAGGTCCGCCTGGCCAAAGAGTTCGTCAAGTTCAACGAGCGTTGCTTTCTTCGCCTATTGGGGGACATGCACGCCGGCAACTTCGTCATCGACATGCGCCGCGACCTGGAAAAGTGGCACTACCTGATGCGTCCCATCGATTTTGACCAGCAGAGCCACTACTGGCGCAAGGAGGCCTACATCCCGCTTTTCTTCCCGCAAAACGACCCGTTCAGCGAGGTAGGACGCGCGTGCATGGCGCCCGACACCATCGTGCAGTACCAGAGGGAGGAGCGCGCCCTCATCGCCAACCGGGTGCGCGTCTCGCACGGGCGCTTCGACGCGCTGATGGAGGTGATGTGCGAGGATCTCATCTCGCACGAGGAGCACGTGGCCCAGCTGCGCACGCAACTCGCCGCGCACTACCAGGACCCGACGTTCGAGCGCTACCTGACGATGGGCGAGCTCGTCCACGCTTCCATCCGGCACCTGATGGCGCCCGACAAGCCCCCGGCGCCGGCCCTGCAAAACTTCAGCGACCCGCACAGCGAAGCCGCGCACGAGGCAAGCGAGCCGTAGCCCGCGCGGCCTGCTTCAGAGCGAGACGCCGCTGGTCAGGAAGGGGTTGGTGCGGCGCTCGCGGCCCAGCGTGGTGGCCGGGCCGTGGCCGGGATAGACGCGCACGGCGTCGCCCAGGGGCACGAGTTTCTGGAAGATGGCGCGCATCAAGACGGGCAGCGAGCCGCCGGGCAGGTCGGTGCGCCCGATGGAGCCCTGGAAGAGCACGTCGCCGGCGAGGACGAAGCCGTTGGCGGCGTCGTAGAAGCACAGGGAGCCGGGCGAGTGGCCGGGCGTGTGCAGCACCTCCCACGCGGCGCCGCCGAAGCCGACGGTATCGCCTTCGTCGAGGAAGGCCTCGGGCACGGGCGGCGGATCGAGCGGTACGCCGAAGAACAGCGCCTGCTCCTGCGCGCGCCGCAGCAGGAGCGCGTCGGCGCGGTGCATCTGCCACGGCATCCCGTAGCGCTCGGCGAAGAACGCGCAGCCGAAGACGTGGTCGATGTGGGCGTGGGTCAGCAGCAGGTGGCGCAGCGTCAGCCCGTGCGTTTCGAGGTAGGCGACGACGGCCTGCCGCTCCCGGTCGGTGTGGCAACTCGGATCGATGAGGGCGGCGTCGCCGCCGTCGTGGCAGACGTAGCAGTTGGTCTGGAACGGGTTGAAGGTGAACGTCCGGACGGTCATGCGGGCGGGGCGCGGGTTGGTAAGACGGATCCTTCGAACGCGCGGGCCGCGCCCAGGCTCCGGCGTCCGGAATTGCCGCCCATGATGAGACGCAAGACGTAGAAAAAGACGGGTTGCGATCCGTCGGTAGCGCGGTGGACGCAGAGGCGGGCAGAAAGCGGGCCGCGGCCTGCATCCCCCAAAAAACCGCCCGCCCCCCGTAGAACAACGTTCCCGATGTACCGTTTACAGAAAGCATCGTCGAATTAGGAGCAGCAAAAGGAATGGGACGGTTCATCTGGTTTACGGTGTTCGTCATCGGCGTGCCGCTGATGCTGGACTTCTACGTCTATCGCAACTGGCGGCGGTTTGCGATGCATCGGGAGAAGTTTCGCTGGACGCTCCGGGTCTACCGCGTGCTGCTGGTGGCGATGCCGCTGCTGGTGCCGCTGTATTTCCTGTTTTCGCGCTGGTGGGAAGTCGAGCCGAAGATGCTGCGCTCGGTGATGATGGGGTTCTGGGCGATCTATTACGTGCCGAAGGTGCTCATCGCGCTGGTGCTGCTGCTCAAGGATGCGCTGCGCTTCGTCGGGTGGCTCTTCGCCTGGTTCCAGCAGCGCCTGCAGGCGGCCCCCCCCGACGACCCGGACGTCGCGCTCGACCTGGCGGACATCAAGCGCACCTCGCGACGGCAGTTTTTGCAGCAACTGGGCTGGAGCGCCGCGACGGTGCCCTTCGTCGTCGTCGGCCACAGCGTCTTTCGCACGCTCTACGACTTCGAGGTCTACCGCGTGGAGGTGCCCATCGCCGGCCTGCCCCGCTCCCTCGACGGGCTGACCATCGCCCAACTCTCGGACCTGCACGCCGGCTCCTTCTTCAGCGACCGGCCCATGGAGGAGGCCGTCTCGCTGCTCCTGGAGCAGCGCCCCGACGTGGTCACGCTCACCGGCGACTTCGTCAACAACGACGAGGCCGAGATGAACGTCATCGCGCCGGCGCTGCAACGGCTCCGCGCCGACCTGGGCGTCTACGGATGCCTGGGCAACCACGACCACTACGCCCGGATCGACCAGGTCGTCGCCCGGCTCGGCGCCACCCCCATCGACCTGCTCGTCAACGAGCGCCGCACCCTGGAGATCGACGGCGCCCGGTTGCACCTGCTCGGCGTAGACAACACCGGCTTCTACCAGAACTTCGCCGACCTGCCACGCGCCCTCGACGGCCTCGACCCCGAGAGCGACGACGTGCGCATCCTGATGGCCCACACGCCCACGTACTGGGACACGCACGTACGCCCCAACCATCCGGAGATCGACCTGATGCTCTGCGGCCACACGCACGGCGGACAGGTGGGCTTCGAGTGGGGGCCGTTGCGCTACAGCATCGCGCAGGTGGCCTACGAGCGCTGGGCGGGGATGTACGCCGAGCCGCGCGCGGGCCGTGCCGGGCCGCAACGGCTCTACGTCAACCGGGGCGTCGGCACCGTCGGGCCGCCGTTGCGGCTGGGCATCCGCCCGGAAATCACGCTGCTGACGCTGCGCCGCGCCTAGCGCCGCTTCAAAAAGTCCGCTTTCCAAAGGAGTGTTTGCGTGTTGAGGGGTTCGAGTGTTCAAGTAGGGAAACACAAACACTTTAACACGTTAGCCCCCGAACCGTGAAACTGCTGCATCGCATGATCCTCCGCGCGCTGCCCGGGCCGTTCCTGGGCTGGCTCGGGACGCTCATGTTTTTGCTGTTGATGCAGTTTCTGATCCGTTACCTGCCGGACATCGCCGGCAAGGGGCTGCCGCTGGGCGTGGTGGTCGAACTGGTGGCTTACAACCTGGCCTACATGGTGGTGCTGGCCGTGCCCATGTCGGCCCTGCTGGCCTCGCTGATGGTCTTCGGGCGCCTGGCCGAGTCGAACGCCTACGCGGTCATCAAGAATTCGGGCATCTCGCTGCTGCAACTGCTCTGGCCCGCGCTACTGGCCGGCCTGGCGCTGACCCTCGGCATGACCTACTTCAACAACGTGGTGCTGCCCGAATCCAACTTCCGGGCGCGCAACCTCTGGCAGGACATCCGCAGCAAGAAGCCGGGCTTCGAGTTGCAGCCGGGCGTGTTCTACGACGGCATCAACAACTACAGCATCCTGGTGCAAGCGTTGCCGCCCGACCCCGAAACGTCCGAACTGATCGACATCACCATCTTCGACTACAGCGAGGGCGTCAGCCGGCAGGCCATCATCAAGGCGCGCAACGGTCGCATCGAGGCGCAGAGCGACTACGTCGACCTGGTGCTCGAACACGGCGAGATGCACCGCCTGCTGCCGGCCGCGAGCGCCGGCACCCGCGAACGCTACGAACGCCTCCGCTTCTACCGCTACCGCCTGCGCCTGGACCTCTCCGACTTCGCCTTCGAGCGTAGCGACCCGCGCGACGGCTACCGCACCGACCGCACCACGCCCACCGCCGAGATGATCCGCTTCGTCGATTCGCTCAAGGTGAGCATCGCCGAGCATACGGATCGACTGCGCGGCAGCGCCCTGGCCCTCGTGGCCGACTCGAGCTGGCGCAGCGCGGCCCCCGAACCCCTGCTCGACCTGCCCGCGCCGGCCCCGCCGGACACCACGACGCCGCCCGTCGAGCGCGCCGCCCTGGCCGGCCTGCGCTGGGTGGACCGCCAGCAGGTCTACGACGTCGCCCTCGAACAGGCCCGCCGCCTCCGCACCCAGATCGACGACACCCGCCGCGACGTCGAGTGGGAAGCCCAGCGCGCCGACCGCTACCGCGTCGAGATCCACAAGAAATACTCCATCGCGCTGGCCTGCCTGATCTTTCTGCTCATCGGCGCGCCGCTGGGCCTGAGCATCCGGCGCGGCGGCCTGGGCACCGTCGGCGCGCTGGCCCTGGGCATCTTCCTCTTCTACTGGGTGACGCTGGTGCAGGGCGAAAAGCTGGCCGACCGCGGCCTGCTCGTGCCCTGGGTGGGCATGTGGATTGCCAACATCATGATGATCGGGATCGGGCTGTGGTTGATCGTCTACGTCTCGTTCGACCTGCGGGCCACCCCGCCGCTCCGCAAGCGGCTGCGCGCCTGGCTGTCCCGCAAATAAACGCCAAAGGTCCGGCGAAGCCCCCCGCCGCAAGTCCCCAATCCGCATTCCGCAATGCTCTACCTCGTCCCCACGCCCGTCGGCAACCTCGAAGACATCACGCTGCGGGCGTTGCGGGTGTTGCGGGAGGTGGACTTGATTGCCTGCGAGGACACGCGCACGTCGGGCGTGTTGCTGGCGCACTTCGGCATCGAGACGCCGCGCACCAGCTACCACGACCACAACGAGGCGCGCAAGGCGCCGCACCTCGTCGAGCGCATGCAGGCCGGGCAGGACGTAGCGCTCATCAGCGACGCCGGCACGCCGGGCATCTCGGACCCCGGCTTTTACCTGGTCCGCGCCTGCGTGCGCGGCGGCGTGGCGGTGGAGGCGCTGCCGGGGCCGACGGCCTTCGTGCCCGCCCTGACGGCCAGCGGCCTGCCGTGCGACCGCTTCGTCTTCGAAGGCTTCCTGCCAGCCAGGAAGGGCCGCGCCCGGCGCCTGGCCGCGCTGGCTGCCGAAGAGCGCACGATGGTCTTCTACGAGTCTCCGCACCGGCTGGTGAAGACGCTGGCGCAGTTCGAGGCGGCGTTCGGGGCAGAGCGTCCGGCGGCGGTGGCGCGGGAGTTGACGAAGAAGTTTGAGGAGGTGCGCCGGGACACGCTGGCGGCGTTGCGGGCGCACTACGAGGCGCAGGCGAAGGTGCGCGGCGAGGTGGTGCTGGTCGTCGGCGGGGCGAGCGGGTGAGGCGGCGCGGGGCAGGCAACCCCGCGCGTAACGGCGCGTTAGAGCACGGCTTTTCTCCCACAGAACGTCGCTTGCAGCCCTATGAACTGGCAACGTACGGACCGCCTGATTGCGGCCGCTGTTTTCCTCTACGCGCTCGTGCTCTACGGGCTGACCGTGGCGCCGACGGCCTCGTTCTGGGATGCCGGAGAATTCATCGCCATCGCGCACGGCCTGCAAGTCTCGCATCCGCCGGGGGCGCCCTTTTACATGCTCGTGGGCCGGTTCTTCTCGATGTTCGTGCCCACGGCGTACGTGGCGCTGGCGGTCAACCTGGTCTCGGTGCTCGCCAGCGCGCTGACGATCTTGCTGACGCACCTGATCATCGTGCGCCTGGTGCGCGAGTGGCAAGGCAAGGAGGCCACGTGGACGACGCCGCAGCGCATCACGGCGCTGGCCGGCGGCGTCATCGGCGCCTGCACGTTCGCGGCGACGGACTCGTTCTGGTTCAACGCCGTCGAGGCCGAAGTCTACGCCATGTCGATGTTTTTCACGGCCATCGTGGTGTGGCTGATTATGAAGTGGAGCGAGCAGGCCCGCCGCGAAGAAGCGGCTCTGGCGGGCGGGCAGCACCCGTTCGGCTTGCAGGCCAACCGCTACCTGGTGCTCATCGCCTACCTCTTCGGCCTGGCCATCGGCGTGCACCTGCTGAACCTGTTGGCCATCTTTTTCATCGCCCTCATCTTCTTCTTCACCGAAATAGACCGCAGCGACTGGGCGCCGCTGAAGCGCTGGCAGGGCATCGCGCTCACCGGCGCCATCTCCTCCGCCGCGTTCCTGCTCATCTATCCCGGCATCATCCAGAAGCTGCCCGAAGTGGCCGGCAGCACCGGGGCCCCCTTGCTGTTCCTCTTCGCGGTGCTGGCGCTGGTGGTCTTCGGCGTCTACTACACGCAGCGGCGGCACTGGCAGGTGGCCAACCTGGTGATGGTGTCGGTGTTGATGGTGCTCATCGGCTACTCGACCTACGCGCTCATCTTCATCCGTAGCGCCGCCGACCCGCCCATCGACGAGAACGACCCCGAGGTGGCGCAGGACATCGTGGCCTACCTCACGCGCGAGCAGTACGGCGCCACGCCGCTGCTCGTAGGCCCAACGTTCGACGACCGCACCAAGCGCGTCGATCCGCAGCAGGAGAAGTATTTCCCGCGCCGCTACTCGATGCAGGGAGACCATCAGCGCGTCTACGCCCGCTACGACTCGGACTGGGAGTTCTTCGTGAGTTACCAGCTCGGCCACATGTACGTGCGCTACTTCCTGTGGAACTTCGCCGGCAAGGAGAGCGACATCCAGGATGCCCGCCCGATCACCGGCTTCCGCTTCATCGACGGTCCGTACGAACACCTGCTGCAATCGCCCAGCGAGCAGGCCAGCCGCAACGCCTACTTCGCCCTGCCGCTGGTGCTGGGGCTGCTCGGCGGCCTCTTCCACTTCTCGCGAGACTGGCGGCGGGCCTTCAGCGTGCTGATCCTGTTCCTGGTCACCGGCGTGGGCATCATCCTCTACCTGAACCAGACGCCGCTACAACCGCGCGAGCGCGACTACTCGTACGTAGCCAGCTTCTTCGCCTTTAGCCTCTGGGTGGGCATCGGCGCGGCGGGCGTGCTGCACCTGGTCCTGGAGAGCCTCAAGGAGCAAGCCCGCCCGGCGCTGCTGCTGGCGCTGGCCGTGCTGCTCTTCGGGGCCGTTCCCGGCTGGATGGTCCTCGAAAACTACGACGACCACGACCGCTCGGGGCAGTACGTGGCGCCCGAATACGCCTACAACATGCTCATGAGCGTCGCCGAAGACGGCATCATCTTCACCAACGGCGACAACGACACCTTCCCGCTGTGGTATTTGCAGGAGGTCGAAAAAGTGCGGCGGGACGTACGCGTGGTCAACCTCTCGCTGCTCAACACGCCCTGGTACATCAAGCAGCTCAAGCACCAGTGGTCGCGCGAGTCGGCGCCGCTGCCCATCTCGATGTCCGACGAGCAAATCGACAAGCTGGGCCTAGTGCAGTGGGAACCGGCCGAGGTGGCGCTGCCGGTCGATACGCGGCAGTTGCTGGCGGCCTCGGAGGTCTACGTAGCGCCCGAGGACACCAGCAGGATCGAAAGCCCCATGCGATGGACGCTCCAGGGCCGCCCCTTCGGCCAGGACTTCTACGTGCTCTACGGCGCCGACGTGGCGGCGCTCGACATCCTGCGCACCAACGCCCAGCAGGGCTGGCAGCGGCCCGTCTACTTCGCCGTCACCGTCAGTCCCGACGGGCAACTGGACCTCCAGGAATACTTCCAGTTGGAGGGCCAGGCCTTCCGCATCGTGCCCATCAAAAACCGCGATAGCAACCTGAGCCTGGGCCGCGTCGTGCCCGACCTGACGCCCGAACGCCTGCGCGGCTTCAAGTTCACCAACCTCAACAACCCGCACGTCTACTACGACGAGAACATCCGCCGCATGGTGGACAACTACCGCAACATCTACGCGCAGACGGCCGAGGCGCTCAGCCGGGCCGGGCGCCAGGCGGAGGCCCGCGCCCTGCTCGACACGCTCATGGCGGCGGTGCCCTTCGAGACCATCCCCGGCGACGAGCGCTCCTTCCTCTTCATGGCCCGCGCTTACCAGGTGGCCGGCGACAAGGACCGCGTCGTGAGCGTCATGCAGCAGGCCGAGCCTATCGTGCTGCACCGCCTCATGCGCGCCCGCTCGCAATCCGAACAGGACTACATCGAGCAGTTCGTGCAGATGATCCGCTTCACCTACATCGACGCCCGCAACTACGACGCCGCCGCCGCCTTCAACAACCGCCTGGCCGAAGCCCTCGGCGATTCCTCCCGGCAGACACCCGAAGAGTTGCGCCAGGAGTTCGAAGGGCTTTTGCAGGACTCGGCGGCGGCCTCCGAGACGGCCTCGCAGGGCGGAACCGGTTTGTAGCAGCCGCCCGGCACCCTCCCTCCTATCCGGCCCGCTTCGGCCTCGGTAGCCTGCCGAAAAAGCGCCGAGGCGGCACTTTCCGGGGCCATGCGCCAGCCCGATGTATCAACATTTTCACCGAAAACGGGCGGTTTTCGGGGTTCTGGAAAAAAAATTGCCTTGCAAAATAATTTCCGAACAAAATTAAGGTTGACAGGATAGCAGGTCGATTCTATATTTGTTAATTAAGAATTTATTAACAAACCGCGCGTACTCGACGGTCTTTCCGGCGCTTTGAGGCCGGGCCGGCCGTTTTTCTGGGCTTTCCACCCGGCCCACCTGCACGCGTTCGTTGCCTGAGCGTGTGTGCCGTGCCATCACCCCAACAACAGTAACCGAGGCAGGAGGCATTCCATGATCACCCAGCGCAGTGTCGTGAAGTGGTTTGACGCGAAGAAGGGATATGGTTTTATCGTGAATCCACAGGGCGGCCCGGACATCTTTGTGCATTACACACAGATCGAGACGGACCGCCGCTTCAAGACGCTCCGCACCGGGCAGGTTGTCGAGTACCAGTTGCACGACGGCCCCAAAGGCCCGCACGCGCTCAGCGTAACGTTCCTGGAAGACGAGCCGGAAATGCTGCCGGCGGACGGGTTGCCGCACGAGATGGCCCCGCCGCGCAACGACGCCGCCGAGTCCAGAGAACGCCGGCTCTACAGCCCCTACTAGCGCACGGCACGGCCCGATCGGCCGGCCCGATTGGCCGGCTCGACTTGCCGACCCGACCTGCCGGCCCAACCTGCCGGGCCGGCGCGCCGGGCGCGTTGTTTTTCGACGCCGCAGCCCCTATCTTGCACGGACCTTTCGCCCCCCTTCCGGGTTGCTCCAGAGAGGTGCGCCGGCGCTGCCCGCGCGCCGTCCCGATTCCCTACCAGGCTGCTTCTACGATGGGTTTCACGTTCTCCGACGCCGACATCGACCGCATTGCGTCGGTGCTGGGCGTGCCGGCCAAGCACGAGGGCACGGTGGCTCGCTTCAAGCTGCACGACGCCGCCAGCGGACGCCGCATCACGCTCGAAATCGCCCGCGAGGTGGCGCTGCCCGCCGCGCTGGCCAACGAGCAGCCGGGCAACCTGGTCTCGGTGATCGCCGCCAGTTCCTTTTTGCAGTTGCAGGGGTGCACCGGCTTCATTGCCAGCCAGGAACTCGGCGAGGTGATCTTCTTCGCCCGCCGCGCCGGCGTCACCAACGGCCTCGTCGTCGAACGCGAGGCGGGCTGCTCGCTCTACGCCAATTTCGACCAGCGCCTGCTCTCGACCGACTTCACGCAACTGCCGCCGGAACTCATCATGAGCACCGTCGCCCTCTCGATGACCGAGACGCTCTTCAACGACCTCGGCTGAATGTTTGTGTGTTCGAGTGGGTTGATTTCCAAAGAGCTAAAACACCCTGACGCTTTTCCTTGCCCGCCGAGCGCCTCCTCATCGAGCACGTCCACCCCAGGCTCCGCCTCGACGAAGCCGCCCTCGAACGCCTGATTCGCGCCGCGCTCGACGCCGAAGGCTTTGCCCTGAACTACCTCGGCGTCATCCTGGCCGACCACGCCACGGTGCTGACCCTCAACCGGACCTACCTCGGACACGACTACCCGACCGATGTGCTCTCCTTCCCCCTCGGCGACGACCCCGGCGCTCGCGTCGTCGACGGCGAGGTGTACGTAGACCTCGACACCGCCGCCGAGCGCCACGGAGAGTTCGGCGTCTCGTTCGAAGCCGAAGCGCGCCGCTACGTGCTCCACGGCCTGCTGCACTTGATGGGCTACGACGACGCCACCCCCGCCCGCCGCGCCGCCATGCGCGCCCTCGAAGACCGCTACCTGGCCGCCGCCGGAATGTAACATCTTGAAAAGCCGGGCCGCACAGCCGGCGCACCGTTGAAAAAGTGCCCGGTATTGGTTAAAAAAAGAGCAGGCCCGTCCGGCGCAGGCCGCCGGGCGGTCCGGGTTTCGCATCGTTCACCGGGTTGAGGAGGGTACCGTATGCACACACAAATCACGGCTCGTCATTTCAGCGCCAGCCCCGCCTTGCGCGCCTACGCCTTCGAGCGGCTGTCCAAACTGGAAAAATACTACGACGGCATCACCGACGCGCACGTCATCCTGCAAGCCGCCCCGCTGGAAAAAGCAGCCGAGATCACGCTGGGCGTCTATCGCCAGCGGCTCGCCGCGCAGGACGTAGCCGCCACGCACGAAGAAGCCATCGACCGCTGCGTCGAGCGCCTGCGCAAACAGATCATCAAGTACAAAGCCCGGCTCCGACGCACCGACAAAGACATCCACCACTGACGCAAAAGCCCCGTCTTCCCGGACGGGGCTTTTTTTCATACTTCACGTCGCGCCCTGTTGGAACGGACGCGCGGAGATCGGCCTTGTCGCCGCGCCAGCTCAAGCCATCTTCCGCAGCGGTTCGACGACGCGGCGCACCACCTCGGAGCGCTGCATGATGTAGAAGTGCACGCAGGGCACGCCGGCTTCGAGCAGTTCCTCGCATTGCGCCCGTGCCCACTCCACGCCGATGTCGACGACGTGTTCGGGCTTGGCCGCTTCCACCTCGGCGGCCAACGCCTCGGGCAGGTCCACGTAGAAGCGGCTCGGCAGCACTTGCAGGTGGCTCTTGAGCGTCAGGATCTTCAGCCCCGGAATGATGGGCACCTCGATGCCGACCTCCCGGCAGAGTTCGACGAAGCGGAAGTAGTGCTGGTTGTCGAAGAACATCTGCGTGGTGATGTAGTGCGCGCCGGCGTCCACTTTGCGCTTGAGGTAGAGGATGTCCCAGGTCAGGTTGGGCGCCTTGAAGTGTTTTTCGGGATAACCGGCCACGCCGATGCAGAACTCGGTCGGGGCGGCGTCCATGAGGTCTTCGAGGTAGGTGCCCCGGTTCATCGCGTCGATCTGCCGGACGAGGTCGATGGCGGACTCGTTGAAAGACTTACCCGGCGGGATGGTCTTCTGGAAGCCCGTGTCGTCGCCGTGGAGGGCCATCAGGTTCTGGATGCCCAGGTAGTTGAGTTCGATGAGGGCGTCCTCGGTTTCCTCGCGCGTGAAGCCGTGGCAGAGCAGGTGCGGCACCGATTCGATGCCGAAGCGGAACTTGATGGCGGCGCACAGGCCGATGGTGCCGGGGCGCTTGCGCTTGACGTGCCGGCGCCACGTCCCGTCGGTCATCTCCTCGTAGTAGGCTTCCGCCGAATGGCTCGTTACGTCGATGAAGGGCGGATCGAAGGGCATCAGGTCTTCGACCACAGCCATCACCTGTTCGATGGAACCGCCGCGTTTGGGCGGGATGATCTCGTAGGAGATGAGCGGCTCGGTGGCACGCGCCAAGAGTTCTGTAATTTTCATGCGGCAGGTGTTTTTCGTTGGCGAATCCCTTAAATATAGGAAACCGGACGCGCAGCCTCCGTCAAAGGGTTGGTGTACCAGTAAAAAGCTTCGGAGTTCGATGATCGGTATTCTTTTCGCGACGGAAGAAGAAGCCCAGCCGTTCCTTCGCCGCTATCAGCGAGGCCGCTTCGACGGCCTGGCCGAGGGCGAAACCCTCCAGGACGACCAGGTGCTCGTGTCGCTCACCGGCGTCGGTAAGATCAAAGCCACGCTGCGCACCGAGCGGCTGCTGCGGCAGCACCGCCTGGCGCGGCTGCTGCACATCGGCACCTGCACCTC
>JBFGTT010000010.1:0-18328 GCA_041565995.1 Rhodothermales bacterium | reverse complement strand
GGGTGGAGCGGGTGGGGGTGCACGACGACTTTTTCGAGTTGGGGGGTCACTCGCTGCTGGCGACGCAGGTGGCCTCGCGGGTGCGGGAGGTGCTCGCGGTAGAGATGCCCCTGCGCCGTTTCTTCGAGGCCCCCACCATCGCCGAGTTGGCCGTGTCGATTGTTCAGCACGAGGCCGAGCACACCGACGAGGCTGAGATGATCCGGATGCTGGAAGAGCTGGAGAACCTCTCCGACGAAGAGATCCGCGCGTTGCTCAACGGCGAGGCGCCCCCTGAGCGTTGAAGTCTTCCATGGGACTATGAAAAGGATGAACCTGTTTATCGCTAGCTCGACGGAGCCGCGCGCCGAAGCCTTCGCGCAGCGTGTGGCCGCCTTGCTCGAAGCCCGCTTCGACGTCGAAACCTGGCGCCGAACCGACCCGGCAGCCTCGCTGGAGGCGCTCCGCGCGGCGGCGGGCCGGGCCGAGGCGGGCCTGTTTTTCCTGGCCGCCGGGGCCGCGTCCGAAACAGGCCGCTCCGACCCGTCGGGACCGGATGTCCTCTGGGCCGCCGCCGTCTTTGCGGGGGTGCTGGGGGCCGGGCGGGTGGTGCTCGTGGCTGAGGACGGCGTTGCGCTGCCTGCCGCCGCCGCCGGCCTGCCCGTGGTCCGGTACGGCAGCAACCCCGACGCCTCGGAGCCGCCCGTGCAGGCCTGCCTCGATCAACTCGAAGCCCGCCTCGAAGCAGCCGGACAGCACGGCACGGCGCCAGCCGCCGTGGCGGCCGGCGACGCCTTCGGATTTCGGCAGACCCTCACCGAAGCCCACGCCGACATCGGCGCGACGGCCGCGCTGCTGAACACCTTCGCTCGGACGCAGTCGCCCGAAAGCGCCGCCCCGCTCTATTTCGACTCCCTCCGGCTGTGCGTCGCCACCTACGCCGAGGCGCTCGACCGCGTGGCACACCGGTTCTGGACCACCACGCTGCTCTCGTCGGGCTTCTGGATCGACAACCACCCGCGCGTGCTCGAAGCCAACGCCCGGCTGATGCGCCGCCTCCGGCAAAACGGCCAGAACGCCCGCCGGCTCTTCCTGCTACAACTGCCGCCCGACCGCGAAGTCGAGCGGTGGCAGGACGAGCGGATCCGGCTCGGCAAGTTCGGCGACACCGAGGGCTTGCAACGCCTCGACGCCCAGTTCAAGCAGTTGTATGCCAGCATCATGGGCATCCTCGAGAGCGGCTGCGAGGTGCGCGCAGCCTACGACGCCCGGCAGCGCTATCGCAGCCTGCCTGCCGCCCTCGCCTTCGACTACCAGGACGCCGAAGTGGCTATCTACGACGACTGGCGCGTGGACCTCTTCCGGGGCGGACGCTCCAAGACCATTCGCGGCGTGCAGTGCTTCACCCCGCTGTGCCGGGACTTCGAGGCCGTGCGCGACGCCGCCGTCGCCTACTTCGAAGAACGCTGGCGCGAGGCCGAACCCATCGACCGCCTGCTCAACCGCATCAGGCAGGCCTTCGAAGCAGCTTCCGAGCGCATCGACTACCAGCCCAACTGGCTCGCCCGCTACGACCACGGCCTGCCCGCCGAAGACGAAAACCTCAAACGCCTCGAACTGGGCCAGGTGCAGCAGGTGTTGAAACAGTCAGGCCGCTGGGGCCACGTGCGGCGCTACCTCGACGTAGGCACCTGCACCGGGCGCTACGTCATCAACCTGCGGCAGGCCGTCCAGCCCGGCGGCGCGCTCACCGGCATCGACAACGACCCCGACGCCGTCCGCTTTGCCCGGTGGAACGTCCGTCAGGAATGCGGCGAAGACGACCGCATCACGATTGAACGCATGGATTTCTGCGCCCCGGATTGCCAGCTCGAAGGATCGTTCGACCTGATCACGTGCATGCTCGGGACGCTCTTGCACTTCGGCAGAAACCGGCAGGAGGCCCTGCCTTACCAGGACATCCTCCAACGTGCCATCGAACGCTTCGCGGCGCTGCTGAGCGAGGACGGCTCGCTCTTCTTCAGCGTCTGGTCCGACGCGGCGTGCCGCGACCTCGACCTGCTCAGCATCTATTCGCAGGACGACATGGAACGCCTGGCCGAGTGGAACCCCTCGCGCCGGGAGTTGCAGGAGCGCCTGCGCCTGGGCGGGCTGCGCTTCGGGCAGCCCTACTCGCTGGCGGGCCGCCTGGATCTGTATCACTGCCGGCGCGCGCCCGTGCCGGTGGGCGTGTAAGCTGCCGCGCGGCTGCGGCGTTTGTAGCTCGACGACGTATGAAGACGAAAATTGCCATTCTTTGCTCGGACGACGCGCACCACGGCTACCTGGTGTCGCTGCTCCAGGAGCGCTTCGAGGTCGTCGCCGTGGTCGTAGAGCCGGCGGCGAGCCAGCGACGGCGCCTGCGGCGCAACCGCCGGTACCGAGACTACGCCGCCGCGCTCTACCATTACGCCCGGCGCACCCTCCTGGGCCTCAACGCCTACCGCCGCCGCTACTTCGCCGACCGTCGCGCCGCGCCCGGCGCCTGCCCGGTGCTCACCGTCGAATGGATCAACGACCCCGCCGTGGTGGATTTGCTGCGGCGCGTGGCGCCGGCGCAGACCATCGTCATCGGCACGTCCATCCTGCGCGCGCCCGTGCTCGAAGCCGCCGGCGAGATGATCCTCAACGTCCACGGCGGCTACCTGCCCTACTACCGGGGCAATCACTGCTTCTTCTTCGCCCTCTACCACGGCGCCTTCGACAAGGTCGGCGCGACGATCCACTTCGTCGATCCGGGCATCGACACGGGCGACATCGTCGAGGTCGTCGTGCCGGCCATCTATCCCGACGACAACGCCGAGACGCTCTACTGCCGCGCCGATAAGATGGCCATCCACCGGCTCGTCTTCTGGCTCGAACACCTCGAACGGGGCGGCACCCTGCCCCGCCGGCCGCAGCCGCCGGTAGGACGGCTCTACCGCACCCGCGACCGGACGCTCCGGCACGACCTCGGCTTCTGGCTGCGCCGCGCCACGGGCCGCCTGGTGCTCCCTGCCCGCGAACCGCCTCCCCAACCCGACTTTGCTACCCCGGATCCGGAAGTGACTGCATCGATCATACCGCGTTATCAGTGACCTCTTTGCGTATTGGAGAACAGGCTATGCATGGATCGACGAAGAATGAGCCGGGAGAAATGACGGAAACCCGCAGGGATCGAGAAGCTTTTTCGCATGGGGCCTCCGCTACGTTCGGGGCGCCGTCCACCAACGGGCGATGCCTGGCGGTCTCGCATCACGGGGAGATCCTTCAGGGGGTCTTCGAAAAGCCGCGCGGCCGCCTGCACCGGGGGCTGGTCTCGCTCAAGTGCGGCCTTTTCTGGTCGGAGGCGACGTTCTGGCCGGACGCCACCGACGTGCTGGTGGTCGATCCGCCCTCGAAGGTGAAGGCCCGCCGGGCCGCCGAGTTGACGCTGGCGCGCTTCGCCGTGGACGGCTGCGGGGGCCGCCTGAAGATCCAGAGCAACATCCCGCAGTGCTGGGGGCTTGGCTCCTCCACCGCCGACGTGACGGCCGCCATGCGGGCACTCTCGCACACGCTGGGGTTTCGGCTGTCGCCGGAGGTGGCCGCGCACCTGGCCGTGCGGGCGGAAGTGGCCTCCAACTCGACCATGCTGGGCGATCACGCGGTGCTCTTCGCGCATCGCGAGGGCCTCGTGCTCGAAGACTTCGGCCAGGCGTTGCCGCCGCTCGAAGTGCTCGGCTTCAACACCGATCCGACCGAAGCAGGGATCGACACGCTGGACTTCCCGCCGGCGCGCTACACCTGGTGGGAGGTCGAGGCGTTCCGCCCGCTGCTGGGGCTGCTGCGCCGCGCCGTGGCCACGCAGGACGCACCCCTGGTGGGCTACGTGGCCTCGGCCAGCGCCCGCCTCAACCAGCGCTACCTGCCCAAGCCCTACTTCGACGACCTGGAGAAGCTGGTCGAGCGCGTCGGGGCGCTGGGCTTGCAGGTGGCCCACAGTGGCACCATCGTCGGCCTGCTCTTCGATCCGGGCGATCCCGATCTGGAGGCGCGCATCGCCGAGGCCGAGGCCGCGCTGGCCGCCTGGCGCCTCGGCCCCACCTGGCGCTTTCGCTCTCCCTCGTCCTAGCGAGTCGAACCCTGCGCCCCTCGTCTCATCGAAAAGGTCCCTCATCGAACAGGCCTTCGTATGCGCGTAGCTTCCGTCAACCAGTCCATCGTCGATGCCGTTGAGTTGCCGCCGTTGATCCGGTTGGGCGAGCACCTCTACGGCGCCGTCTTCGTGCTGATGAAACTGCTGCCGGCGCGCTTCATCCTCGACCGCGCCCGCGACGAGGGCCTGCTGCGGCCCACCTCGACCATCGTCGAGACGACCTCCGGCACCTTCGGCCTGGCCCTGGCGATGCTCTGCGCGCTGCGCGGCTACCGCCTCATCATCGTCAGCGACCCGGCCATCGACGCCTCGCTCAAGCGGCGCCTCGAAGACCTCGGGGCGCGCGTGGAGATCCTGCGGCAGCCCGCCGCCGTCGGCGGCTTCCAGCGTGCCCGCCTCGACCGCGTGGCCGCGCTGCAAGCCCAGATCCCCGACCACTTCTGGCCCTCGCAGTACGACAATCCGCACAATCCGGGCGCCTACGCGCTGCTGGCCGAGCACTTGGTCGAGCGGCTCGGGCGCATCGACTGCCTGGTGGGCACCGTCGGCTCGGGCGGCTCGATGTGCGGCACGAGCGACTACCTGCGCCTGATCTTCCCCGATCTCCACGTCGTCGGCATCGACACGCACGGGAGCGTCTTGTTCGGGCAGAAGGATCGCAAGCGGCTGCTGCGCGGGTTGGGCAACAGCCTCATGCCCGGCAACGTCGATCACACCGCCTTCGACGAGATCCACTGGGTCAGCGCCGCCGAAGCGTTCCTGGCTACGCGGGTGCTGCACCGGCGGCACGCGCTCTTCATGGGCGGCACCAGCGGCGCGGCGTACCTGGTGGCGCGCTGGTGGGCGCGGCAACATCCCGGCGCCCGCGTGGTTGTGCTGCTGCCGGACGAGGGCTACCGCTACCAGGAGACGATCTACAACGACGGCTGGCTGCGGGCGCAGCACCTCTGGCTCGACGCGCTGCCCGAAGCGCCGGAGCTGGTCGAAGATCCCTCCGAGTCGGGCGCGGCGTGGTCCTGCATGCTGTGGAACCGCCGTACCTACGAGCAGCGCATCGGCGCTCCCTTCCAAGCAGAAGAGGTCTCTTGATTCCCCCCTGGCTGGTCTTCGTCGAGAGCAACACGAGCGGCACCGGGCGGCTGTTCGTGCGTGCCGCCGTGCGCGAGGGCGCGCGTCCCATCCTGCTGACGGCCGACCCCGCCCGGTACGGCTACGTGGCCGAGGAGGCGCTCGACGTGCTGGAGGTAGACACGCAGGACGGCGCGGCGTTGCTGGCAGCCTGCCGGCGCCTGGCCGCCGAGGCGCCGCTGGCCGGCCTCACGTCGAGTTCCGAGTATTTCGTGGCGACGGCCGCCGCGCTGGCCCGCCGGCTGGGGCTGCCCGGCCCGCTGCCGGCCGCCGTCCGCACGTGCAGGGACAAGCAGGCGTTGCGGCGGCGCTTGCAGGCGGCGGGCGTCGGCATCCCGGCGTTTCGCCCGGCCTCGTCCGTCAAGGCGGCGGTGGCGGCGGCGCGCAGCATCGGGTTTCCCGTCGTCGTCAAGCCGGTCAGCGGCACGGGCAGCGCCGGCGTCCGCCTGTGCGAAGCCGCCGAGGCGGTGGCCGCCCACGCCGGCGCGCTGCTGCGGCAGCGACGCAACGAACGCGGCATGCCCCTCCCCCGCCGCATCCTGGTCGAAGCCCTGGCCGACGGCCCGGAATACTCCGTCGAGACCTTCGGCAGCGCCGTCGTCGGGATCACCCGCAAGCACCTCGGGCCGCTGCCTTTCTTCGTCGAGGTGGGGCACGACTTTCCCGCCGCCCTCTCGGATGCGGCGCGTGCGCGCATCGAGCAGGAGGTGCGGCGCGCGCTCGAAGCGCTGGCGCTGGGCTGGGGGCCGGCGCACTTCGAACTGCGCCTGACGGCGGAGGGCCCCCGGATCATCGAGGTCAACCCGCGCCTGGCTGGCGGCTACATCCCGGAGCTGGTGCGCCTGGCCTTCGGCCTGGACCTCATCGGCGAGACCGTCCGCCTGGCGCTGGGGCGCGCCGTGCGCCTGGAGCGGCCCCTGGCCCGCTTCGCCTCGATCCGCTTTCTGCTGGCCCCGCGCGCCGGCACCCTGGCCGGCGTCGAAGGGCTGGAGGCCGCCCGGCAGGTCGAGGGCGTGGCCGAAGCGCAACTCTACACCCGTCCGGGCAACCGCGTCCGGCGCGGGGGCGACTTCCGGGACCGCCTCGGACACGTGATGGCCGCCGGCCCGACGCCCGAGGCGGCCCACGCCGCCGTAGAACAGGCGCACGCCGCCATCCGTTTAACCGTCCAACCGGATCCGACGATGGCCGCAGAGGAAGCCTGATGGAAAACACCGGACGCATCCTGCACGCGCCCGCAACGCCCGCCCGGCGCCTGCTCTTCGGCGCCACCGCCGACGAGGACATCGACGCGACGTTGCGCTTCGCCACCGAGGTGGACCGGGCGCACCTGGTGATGCTGGCCGAAGGCGGCCTCGTCGCCAGGGATCGCGCCTGCCGGCTCTTGCAAGAGATCGACGCGCTGCGCGCCTGCGACTTTGCGCCGCTGCGCGGGCAGGCGGCCCCGCGCGGCCTCTACCTGCTCTACGAAACCTACCTGATCGACCGGCTCGGCGCCGAGACCGGCGGCGTCTTGCAGACCGGGCGCTCCCGCAACGACCTCAACGCGACGGTCCTGCGATTGCGCCTGCGCGGCCCGTACCTGCGCCTGCTCGGCGAGGCGCTGCGCTTGCAGGCGGTGCTGCTGCGCCGGATCCCCCGCTACGCCCGCGTGGTGCTGCCCGTCTACACGCACTACCAGGCCGCCGTGCCCGTCACCTACGGGCACTACCTGGCCGGCATCGCGCTGGCGCTGCAACGCGACGTGGCCGGGCTGGCGCAGGCGGCGGCGGACCTGGGCCGGTGCCCGCTGGGCGCGGCGGCCGTCGGCGGCACCTCGCTGCCCATCGATGCGGCGCGCACGGCGGCCCTGCTGGGCTTCGAGCATCCGGTGCTGCACGCCATCGACGCCGTGGCCTCGCGCGACGTGGTCCTGCGCCTGCTGGCGGCCACGACCATCCTCGGCGTCACGCTCAGCCGGCTCGCGGCGGACCTGCTGCTCTGGACGACCGCCGAGTTCGGCTTCCTCGCCCTGCCGGACGCCCTCGTCGGCTCCAGCTCGATCATGCCGCAGAAGCGGAATCCGTTCCTGCTCGAACATGTTCAAGGGCGCAGTGCGGCGGCGTTGGGCGCCTTCGCGGCTGCCGTCACGGCCATGCACGCCAAGCCGTTCACCAACTCGATTGCCGTGGGCACCGAGGCCGTCGCGCCGCTCTGGCAGGCCCTCGACGACAGCGTGACGGCCCTGATCCTGGCGCGGCTCGTCGTCGCCGACGCCGTCCCGCAGGAGCAGGCCATGCTGCGGCGGGCCGTCGAAGGCTACACGACGGCGACGGAGCTGGCCAACCGGCTCACGCTGACCGGCAAGACGCCGTTTCGGGCGGCCCACCACGCCGTCGGATCGGTCATCCGGGCGGCCCTCGAACAGGGCGCGCCGCTGCTCGAAGAGGCGGCGGCCCGGTGGCTGGCGCCGCCGCACGAGGCCGTCTCGCTCGAAGGGCTGGATCCCGCCTCGGTGGCGCAGGCATCGCAGTACGGCGGCGGGCCGGCGGCGCCGGCGCTGGAGGCCTGCCGGCAAAACCTGCGCGCCGAATGGTCCCGGCAGCGGCGGCAGCAGTGCGCGCAGGCGCAGCGCTGGCGGGCCGCCGAAGCCGCCCTGGACGCGGCGGTGCGGCAGCTTTGCGCCGCGCCGGCAGCCGGCCCCGCCTGACCCCGCCGGGAGCGGGAAGCCTCCCACCTCGCAACCACAACCGAGCCAACGACCGTCATGGCAACCTCCCCCCGCGCCGTCTATTTTTTCTGTTGCGACCCGGCGAAGGACCCCGTCGCGTATCTCGTCTACGAAGCCGCCCAACGGCTCTGGAATCTGCAAGAAACCGGCGTGCAGGTCGATGGCTACCCGGTGCGGATGCTCGAGCATGGCGGCGGCGTCTTCCACTTCGTGCAGACCGGCGAGGTGCTCAGCCACGACTACGATCACTTCCTGCCGCTGCTCCAGGCGCACTTTGCCGACTTCGACTTCGCCGGCGTCGTCAACTGGCACGAGGGGGCCAACGCGCCCGAACGCATCTTTACGGTGCACACCACGGGCGACGTGCCCTCGGGCTGCTACGGCCCCGCCCATTCCGGCTACACCCGCAACCTGATCCTCGCCCTCGAAGAAAACCGCAAAGCCCTCGGCCTCGACGACTTCAGCACCACCACCGAGGCCACGCACTGGTCGGGCATCCCCTACGGCGGCGCACCCGAACTGATCCCGCAATATCCCGTACCCCTGGTGGACGTCGAAGTCGGCAGCAGCCCGCCGAGCTGGTCCAACGAGACGGCGGCGGAGGTCATGGCGCGCTCCATCGTGCAGGTGTTCGACCGGCAGGAGGCGGGCCTGCGGTCGCTCTTGTGCGTGGGCGGCATCCACTTCGAGCAGGCCTTCGCCCGCGCGCTGCTGAGCACCGAGATCACGCCGCCGGTGGCCGTCTCCCACATCCTCGCCAACCAGTGGGTCGTCTCCGGCGGCTACGACGCCGACGAGGCGGCGCAGCAGAAGCTTCAGGCGTGCGTCGCCTCGATCCTCGGCGGCATCGACGGCATCGTCTACCACGACAAGCTCAAGGGGACCTACAAAGACCAGCTCCGGCGGCTGGGCGAGACGCTGGGCGTGCCGGCCTTCAAACACAAAGTGCTCGCCCGCCCCGACGACCTCCCGCTCTAGCCCGTCGTATCAGCGGCCCCGCGCCGTGCACCCTCGCAACGAAAAAACCGTCCTATGCCAGCAAACGAACCGCTCCCGCTGAAGCCCCGCGTTACGTTCGGCAAGTTCGAGAACGTGGACATGCGCGTGGTGCAGGTGCTCAGCGCGCCCGTCGCCGAAGGCACCGCCCGGCCCTGCCGCGTGCTGACCCTCGACGCCGGGCACCTGGGCACGTTCACCTCGGTCGGGCAGTACACGTTGATCCCGGAAGAGGACCTCGTGGGCCGCAAGCTCATCGCCTGCTGCAACCTCTCCCCCCGCGAGATGGGGCCGTACGTCTCGGAGGTACTCGTGCTCGGCGTGCCCCACCCCGACAGCCCCCCCGACGAGTCGCAGGCTATGCCGCTCTACGTCGACGACCGGGCCGCGCGCGGCGACAAAGTTTTCTGAGCCGCGCCACCTTCGTCCTCAGAGCGCCGCGCGCACGGCTTCGATGGCGGCCTCGGCGTTGACGACGCGGCCCACCCGGTCGGAATCTTCGACGCTGGTGCCCGTCTCGTGCAGGATCTCGTAGGCTTCCTCGGCGGTCAGCGCCGGGTTGAGAGCGCGCAGCACGCCCAGCAGCCCGGCCACCGCCGGCGTCGCCATCGACGTGCCGCTCATGGTCCTGTAGGTGTCGTTCGGGGTGAGCGAGAGGATGTCCACGCCGGGCGCCGCCAGCGGGCGCGTCAGGCTGGCGATGGTGTTGGAGAAGCGGGCCTTCTTGAGTTGTTGATCGACGGCGGCCACGGCAATCACGCCTTCGATGTTCGAGGGGAAGTGCGTGGCGGCGTCCTCGTCGGCGTTGCCCGCCGAGGCGGCCACGATGGCGCCCTTGCGCAGGGCGAACCCGACGGCCTCGACCAGCACGCGCGGCGGCGTCGGCGCCACGTCGCCCAGCGACATCGAGATCACGTCCGCCCCGTCGTTGGCCGCGTCGATGACGGCCTGCGCGATGGATTCGAGCGTGCCCGCGCCGCCGGCCCCCAGCGCCGGGTAGCCCGTCACCTCGACGAACCGGCCCTCCCAGTTGAGCGAAGCCACCCCCACGCCGTTGTTGGTGACGGCGCCGGCGATGCCCGCGCAGTGCGTGCCGTGCCCGTTGGCGTCGCGGTTGCCCGGACTCTTGCCGAAGGCGCTCCGCACGTCTTCGTGCCTGCCATCGACGCCCGTGTCGATGATGGCGACGACGGCTTTGCGGGCGGGTTGCATCGGGCGTAGCAGCGCGTGCGCCTCGTGGCCGCGGATGGCCTCCAGGCCCCACTGCTCGGCCACCAGCGGGTCGTTCTCCAGAAAGCGACGTTCGACCGTGGCCCCGGCTGGGCTGCTCGCCACCGGCGGGTAGAGGGCGACCGTCCGGTTCAGCGCCACGTCGTCCACGTTTTCGGCGTCCTGGCGCAGGGCCGCCGTCAGCGCCTCGAACGAGGCCGGGTCGCCGTAGACGAGGTAGACCTGCGCCAGGTCCTCGTCGGCCTCCAGGCTGACGGTCGGGAAGGCGCGTTCGTAGCGCGCGCCGTAGCGGGCCAGCACCGGCGCCACCTCCTCGATGCGATCGTCCGGGCCGAGTTCGAGCAGCAGGGAGGCCTGCGCCGCCGGCGCGCCCAGCAGGCGGGCGCCGACGTAGCCGAGGCCCGCCACGCCCAGCGACGCCAGGCCGAGCAGGAAGAACGAGCCGGACTTGGCGCGGGTCTTGCGAACGGCCAGCCACGCCGCCGCCAGCAGCAGGCTCAGGCCCACGTCGGTGAAGAGGGGGATGATGGTTTCGAAGAAGCCGCCGCCCGAAAACAGGCGGCTCAGCAGCGCGATGCCCAGCAGCGTCATCCCGGCGAGCATCACCAGCGGGTTACGATCCCTGCCGGACACGTCCACGGCGATGAGCAGAAAGGCGATGACGGTGAGCAGCGTGATGAAGTCCATAGTCGGATCCCCCGGCGTTGCGGGTACTCAGAGCGGTTTGATGGCGACGACACGCACGGCGCGGCCCCACATCCGGAACGAGAGGACGTCGGCGGGTTCGAGGTCGGCCTCCACGCGCCGTCCTTCGACCTGGAAGGCGGCGGGCAGGCCCTCGACGGGCAGGTACTTGCGGCCGTCGTCGCCGGCGAGGCCCCAGAAGCCGCCCTCGATATCCTGGTAGACGATGGTGCCGGTGATCTTCATGGTAAACGGGCCGGACGGTGCGGTTCGTACGTGCGCCTCGCCGGTGCTACGCACGCCACGGCAGGGAGTTACGCCCAGGGGACTTGAGGACGAAGGGACGAGAGGGCGAGGGGACGGAGGCTTTGCTTCAACGCGTCCGCGGGTTTTAATCGCGCGTCAGGAGGGCGGCGGCCTCTTCGCCCGTCGCGACGGCGCCTTCCATGAACCCCTGCCAGTCGGCCAGGTGTTCGCCGGCGAAGAGCACCTTGCCGTGCGGCTGTTGCAGCAGCGGGCGTAGCTCGAACCACTGGCCGGGCCGGTAGAGCGCGTAGGCGCCGTGCGTGTAGGGATCGCGCTGCCAGGCGTACGAGGCGATGCCGAGCGCCAGCCGGGGCGCGACCTCGTCGAGCGGCACGAGGTCGCGCGTGATGATCTCGGTGCGGCGGGCGTCTTTCTGCGCCGCGAGCACGTCCGCCTTCTCGCCGACGGCGTAGCTGCACAGGATGCCTTCCTGGCCCGGCTGGTTCTGCGTGCTGTGGAAATAATAGTGCGAGGTCACGTCGCTGACGAGCGAGAAGTTTTCGGCGCCCCAGAACCGCTCCTTGAACAGCACCGAGTTTTTGATGATGCGGGCGTACTGGAGCTGCTCGGCGGCGGCGGCCTGCGCCGACGGCAGCGGCGGGTCGAAGCGGATGCGGTCGAGCACGCGCGCGGCCACGGTGCAGATGCAGGCGTCGGCGGTGAAGTCCTGCCCGCCCGCGCGCACCGTCACCATGCCGTCGCGTTGCCGAACTTCCTCGACCGGCGTGCGCAGGTGGATCGCCTCCGGGCCGACGCGCGCCGCCAGGGCTTCGACCAGGCGCGTGTTGCCGCCGGTGATCTTGAAATCCATCTCGTTCTCCGGACTCGACTCGAAGTACTCCGACGCCGCCGCGAAGGCCGAGACGTGGCGGATCGACTCGCCGAAGTCGGTGCTGTCCATCAGGTCGCGCAGGCGCAGGTCGTCGTCCGTAAAGCCGATCTCTTGCAGCCACGTCCACCAGTCGTAGCCGTCGAGGCGCTCTTTGTCTTCGTCGGTGTAGGCTTCGTATTTATGGCGAAAGTCCTCGAAGGCGCTGGTGGCCTGTTCGGAGAAGCGCCACTGATCCGGCGCCGAGACGACGCCGTCGCGCATCAGGGAGGCGGCAAACCGGTGGACTTGCAGCGGCAGGCCGAAGTCGCGGCAGAGCGCCTGCATCCGTTCGTGGCTGGCGCCGATCCACTCGGCGCCCAGCTCGCACACTAGGTCCTGCTGCTGCGGGAAGCGGTAGGACCAGACGCGCCCGCCGAGGCGCCCGCGCGCTTCGAGGACCGTCACGGCCCATCCGGCGCCCTTCAGCGCGTAGGCGGCGGCCAGCCCCGAGAGGCCCGCGCCGATGACGACGCACGAGTGGGCGCGGCGGAGGTAGGAAGCGTTCAGGAAGAGCGGGGCGCCGAGGGCGACGGCCCCCGTCCGCTTCAGAAAGTCGCGGCGCGTACACCGGTCGATGGCCATAGCTGCGTTCCTGCCAGGTTCGGGAAGCGAGGGTGGGGAAGGAGGGCAACGTGGAGCGCCATGCCGCCCAACATCCGCCGCCTGCCCCGGCCTTGTCAATCCAGCGCGATGCCGAGCGCCGCCGCTGGAACACGGGTCGAACCGGGCGGGTTGCTTGCCTGCCGCGCCCCGCACCAGATCCCCGCCGCGCATGCGAGCCGTCACCACCGTCACGGGCCAGTCTTACGCCACGCCGCTCTTCCTGCCCGTCTTCGAGCACGGCAACGACTTCATCACCACGGACGACTTGCAGGCGGACTTCGGCGTGCGGGGGATCATCACCAACGCCTACCTGCTCTACAAGCAACGCGCCCTGCGAAGGCGCCTCGTCGAGCAAGGCGTCAAGGACTTCCTGGGCTTCGACGGGCTGGTCGTTACCGATTCGGGCGCCTTCCAGCAACTCTCCGGCCCGCTCTACCTCTCCAACGCGAAGATCATCGCCTACCAGCAAGACATCGGCGCCGACGTGATCTCGCCCCTCGACGTGATCACCACGCCGGGCGACAACCGCACCACGGCGGAGAAGAAGCTCAAGGCCACGCTCCGCCGCATCGAGGAAGGGCAGGCGCTGGTGGATCGGGCGGTGCTGGCGGGCGTGCAGCAGGGCGGGCGCTTCCTCGACCTGCGCGCGCGCGCGATGGAGGCGCTGGTGAAGCTCGGCAGCCGCTACGTGGCGCTGGGCAGCCTCGTGCCGTTCTTCAACAAGCGGCACGACGTGGCCTTCGCCTGCGCCGTCATCCGGCAGGCCCGCGCCGCGCTCGGCCCGGAGGTGCCCCTGCACCTCTACGGCGCCGGCGACCCGC
Source organism: Rhodothermales bacterium (assembly GCA_041565995.1). Lineage (GTDB taxonomy): Bacteria > Bacteroidota > Rhodothermia > Rhodothermales > JBFGTT01 > JBFGTT01. The sequence goes on along the minus strand of JBFGTT010000010.1, from coordinate 4,844 downwards.
TGGAACTGCCTTTCTACGTGGCCTTCGGGTGCGACGTGTTCGACTCGTCCTCGTTCATCCACTACGCGCGCGGCGGCTGGTGCATGACGCCCTACGGCGCCTTCCGCGTCGAAGACCTCACCCCCGAAACCCCTGGTCTGGCCGAAAGCCCGCACGGCCGGGGCGACGCCGAGGCGCTGGCGAAAGACGTGCCCCGGCTGGCGCGGCACAACCTCTGGGTGATCCTCGACGTGCTCGAAGACACCCGGCGGCGGCAGGAGGCGGGCACGCTGTTCGCTCACCTCGAACGCCTCGTCGCCGCGCACCAGCGCTGGTTCCCGGAAAGCCGCCTGGCCGCGTCGTGGGCCAGGATGTCGGCGGAGCGCACCTGGGCCTGAACGGCGCGCTACCCGGCGGCCCCCTGCGCGCGGCGCCCCTGTTTCAAGAGCGAAACCCCCGGAGGGTTGGCAGCGACATGGAATTGAGCACCCTGCAACGTCGCGTAGACACGTGGATCCGCGAGCACGGCGGCTACTGGGACCGGTTTCAGATTCTGGCCCGGCTCACCGAAGAGGTGGGGGAGGTGGCGGCGGTGTTGCAAAGGCAGGAGGGCCTGCGGCCCCGGCCCGTCGAGACCGACCTCGAAGACGAACTCGGCGACCTGCTCTTCACGCTGGCGGTGCTCGCCAACGCCTCCAACGTCGACCTCGGACGCGCCGCCGGACGGGTGCTCGACAAGTACCAGGCGCGCGATGCGGCGGCCTGGAAGGAAGCATCGGCGGAGAAGGACGAGGGGGGCGCTTAGCAGATCGCCGCTCGTCGCGCCGCTATCCGCGAGGCCCGGGCGATGCGGAACGGCTGTCGATGGTGCAGGTGGTGCGGATGCCGCCGCGCACGTTGTAGATCGTCGAGACGAGCAGGTAGGCCGGGTCTTCGAGGTGGCGCATCACGTCTTCGTAGATGAAGGCCGTGATGTCTTCCTGCGCCGCGCCGATGGTGCGCCAGGAGAGCAGGTAGTACTTGAGGCTCTTGAGTTCGAGGATCCAGGCGCCGGGCACGTACTCGATGCGGAGCACGCCGAAGTCGGGCAGGCCGGAGAAGGGGCAGAGCGCCGAAAACTCGCCCGGCTCGGTTTCGTAGACCACCACCTGCCGGGCCTCGTGCGTGTAGGGCAGCCGGTGGATCTCCTGCTGGCGGGTCTCCGGCGGCAGGAAGAGGCCGAAGCGGCCCTCCGGGCGGATGCCGTGCCGGTCCATGTGCGCCAGCGACTGCCGGGTGTGCTCGGCGGCCTGCCGCTGGAGCGCTTCGAGTTGTTCGTCCAGGCTCGTAGGGTCTGCCATGGAGGCCGGGGCGGCGCCTCGCGGACGCCGTTTTGCGCGGGGTGCTTCGGGCTGTGCGACCCCGTACGTCCATCGCCTGCCGAAGGTTCACACCGCCGGCTCACAGCGCCCAGGTGACGAGTTCGGGGAAGAGGATGATCAGCAGCAGGCCGATGAGTTGGATCACGATGCTAGGGTTGCCGGATAAGAATTTCGGCAGGGATGCGCAGGCGGTCTACAAGCTTCCTGATCATGGCCAGCGACAGCCCTCGCTTCCGGCTCAGGACTTCCGAGACGCGGCTGCCTCGCACCCCGAGCATCTCCGCGAGATCTTGTCTGGTTTTGCCGCTCTGCTCCAGCCTGAACAGGATGGCCTCTACCGGATCGGGGGGAGGGATCGGCTCATGCTCCTCCTCGTAGACATCGACGAGCGTTGCCAGGACTTCCAATTCGTCGGCTTCGTCGGAGCCGGGAAGCGCCGTCCACCGTGCTTCGATGCGGGCCAGCGCCGCTTCGTAGTCTTGCTGCGTTCGAATCGGGCGGATGTTCATGGCTAGATCGAGGTTGAGGTTACGTCGATTTTGTCGTACTCGGCGTGGGTACCGATGAAGCGGATGTAGAGGATGCCGAGGTCATACCGCACGGCTGCTACGAGGCGGTACTTGTTCCCTCCGATGTTGAAGACGACGCGGTCGTTGGCGACGATACTCGCCGCAGGATATCTCGCCTTGACAGCGCCCGGCGTCTTCCAGTCGGCAGCCTTCGCTTCTGCGAACCAGGCCCGAAGCGGTTGTTCCGCGTCGGCGTGTTTTTCCCAGAAAGCACGCAGCGTCCGTCGGGCGATGATTCTCATAATACGCCAGCCGGTTGTTCCCGTTTCGGAACCGTAAGCGGCACGCGGCGCTCACAGCGCCCAGGTGACGAGTTCGGGGAAGAGGATGATCAGCAGCAGGCCGATGAGCTGGATCACGATGAAGGGCACGGCGCCCCGATAGATCTGCAACGTCGTCACTTCGGGCGGCGCCACCCCGCGCAGGTAGAACAAGGCAAAGCCGAAGGGCGGCGTCAGGAACGAAGTCTGGAGGTTCATCCCCACCATCACCCCGAACCAGACCAGGTCGATGCCCAGCGCCGCCGCCGCCGGGGCCAGCAGCGGGATGATGATGAAGGCGATCTCGAAGAAATCGATGAAAAAGCCGAGGATGAAGATCGCCAGGTTGGCCACCACGAGCAGGCCGATGACGCCGCCGGGCAGGTTCGTCAGCAGGCCGTCGATCCACAGGTCGCCGTCGAGGCCGCGAAAGACGAGGGCGAAGGCCGTCGAGCCGATGAGCAGCAGCATCACCATGGCCGTCAGCTTGGCTGTCTCGTCCATCGTCTCTTTGAGTGCCCGGAGCGTCAGGCGGCGGTTGACGGCGGCCAGCAGCAGCGCGCCCAGGGCGCCGAGTGCGCCCGCCTCGGTGGGCGTCGCCAGGCCGGCGAAGATGCTGCCGAGCACCACCAGGATCAGCACCAGCGGCGGCAGCATCACCAGCAGCACCCGCTTGACCAGCTCGGCGGTGGCGATCTCGCGCACGGCCTTCGGGAGCGCGGGCGCGGCCTTCGGGCGGAAGAGGGCCACGGCGCCGGCATAGAGCGCGTAGAGCAGCGCCAGCGCGATGCCCGGCACGAGCGCCCCGATGAACAGATCCCCCACCGAGATGCCGAGTTGGTCGGCCAGCACCACGAGCACCACGCTGGGCGGGATGATCTGCCCGAGCGTGCCCGAGGCCGTGATGACGCCCGCCGAGAGTTCCTTCGCGTAGCCGTAGCGCAGCATCACCGGCAGCGAGATCATGCCCATGGCCACCACCGAGGCGCCCACGACGCCCGTGGCCGCCGCCAGCAGCGCCCCGACGAAGACCACCGCCAGCGCCAGCCCGCCCCGCACCGGCCCGAACAACAGCCCGATGGTCTGGAGCAGGTCTTCGGCCAGGCGGCTCTTCTCCAGCATGGTGCCCATGAAGATGAAAAACGGCACCGCCAGCAGCACGTAGTTGGACATCACGCCGAACGTCCGATCCGGCAGGGCCAGCAGCAGGTGCCAGTCGAAGTACCCCATCTCGACGCCCAGGAAGGCAAACACGAGCGCCGTGCCGCCGAGGGCGAAGGCCACCGGGTAGCCCGAAAAGATGAGCACCAGCGCGGCGATGAACATCAGCGGAGCCAGCCATTCGGGCGTCATACGTGTCCCGGTGTTTCATCCTCGGCTTCGCCCGGCAGCAGGCCGCGCAGGATGGCTACCTGACGCACCAGCATGGCCAGCCCTTGCAGGCTCAAGAGCACGAAGGCGACGGGGATGATGGTCTTGATGGGATAGCGCGGCAGCCCGCCGGGATCGGGCGAGACCTCCTGCAGCGCCCACGACGCGCGGACCGTAGGCCAGGAGGCCCAGAGCATCAGCGCGCAGAACGGCAGCAGGAAAAGAACCGTGCCCAGCAGGTTGATCCACGCCTTGCCCCGCGCCGAGAGGCGGGTGTAGAAGACATCGACGCGGACGTGCGCGTTGTGCTTGAGCGTGTAGGCCGCCCCCAGCAGAAACACCAGGCTGAAGAGGTACCACTGCGCCTCCAGAAATGCGTTCGAGTTGAGGGGTAGGGCCACCTCGCCGATGGCGATCAGGACTTTTTTGAAGAAGCCTGCCCCGGCGGGATCCCGTCCGGCGAACTGCGCCAGGTAGCGCACGAGGGCGTTGTAGGAGCCGATGAGCACCATCGCCAGCGTCAGCCAGTAGAGCAGGCGGCCGATGCGCTCGTTGAGGCGGTCGATGCCGGAGGCCAGGCGAAGCAGCGGTTGCATGAGTGGAACGGTTGGACAGCGGCAGGCGGAGACGGTGGAGAATAGCAGAAAGCAGGCAGATCCTCAAGCCGCCGACCGGCCTATCCTGTTTAAGATATCGCTCGCCCGCGCGATACCTGGAACCAGCCGAACCCTGTTTAACCCGCTTGTTAGGCCCCCCACAGCTTCTTGATGGTTGATCCGTCAACCGGTTGTTCAAGAATCCTCGTAGTATTCCCGCAAAATAACCTGAGGAAGCAATCGATGAAGTTTATCGCTACGAGTCATTCATGGCGGTGGCGCACCCGGCGCTGCTTCCCGTGCCTTGCCGTCCTGCTGTTCGTGCTCATCGTCCTCGGCGCGGCGCCGGCGCAGGCCCAGATCACCATCAGCCGCCTCTCAAGCTCCGTTCATTACATCAGCACCAAGTTCTCCACGAACAACGTCGGGGGGATGTACGCCGCCTACAAGATCCACAACGCAGGCGCGGCGCAGGCCGACGTCTGGGTCAAAGTCGATAACTTCACCGGCGGCGTCGTCACGCTGGCGCCCAACGAAGACGGCGTGGTGCAATTGGGCGCGCTGGCCTCGGGCCAATACAAGATGGCCTACTTTTTCCTGGGCGCCACCACCGCCACCACCGTCCCGCAGACGCACACCGTCACGGTCTACGACACCCGCCCCGACCTGCCCGGCGCCACCGCCCTCGCTACCGCCCCCTTCACCCTC
>JBFGTT010000009.1:0-18346 GCA_041565995.1 Rhodothermales bacterium | reverse complement strand
GACCCTCTGGAGGGCTGGCCGGCAAGCGACCCCATCTGCATGCAGGTTACGGTTCGGTTTTTCCGGCATCTCGGGAGCTTCCCCGCTGGCATGAATCGTCGATACCTCAACCAAGACCCATCCACGCCACGATCCCGCCGACGGATCCTCGGGACGGTCCGCCACGCCGGATGCCACCCGTCACGTTTAGCTGGAGCCTTATGATCGTCGACAAAGACCTCCATATTCTCACCGTCGAAGACAACCCGGACACGCAGACGCTGCTGCGCTACATGCTGCAGCCACACTTCACCCTTTCCTTCTCTTCGCACGTAGACGACGCCCTCGAACAGGCCCGAGAGCATACCTTCGGCCTTTTCCTGCTCGACATCAACCTGGGCGAGCAGCGCACCGGCATCGACCTGCTCCACCTGCTGCGCCAGCGTCCGGGCTACGAGCACACCCCGGCGCTGGCCCTGACGGCCTACGCCATGCCCGGCGACCGCGAACGCTTCCTCGACGCGGGCTTCAACGGCTACATCAGCAAGCCTTTCACCCGGCGCGAACTGCTCAACGCCATCGAAGCCGCCCTGGCCCGCAGCCCCAAGCAAAAAGCCTGAAGGTGAAGGAGAAAAGGACGCTGAAAGTAGCCTCCTCGTCGATTCGTCCGCTCGTCCCCCTACCGTCCCAGCCAGTAGGTCAGCTTGACCAGGAAGATGTTGTCGGCCGGTTCGCCGAAGAGGGCGTCGGCGTCGCGGCCCAGCGCGAGGTCGTCTTCGGGGCCGACGTTGCTGCGCAGGTGTTGCCAGACGAAGAAGAGCGTCGAGCCGGAGCGGTATTCCCAGCGCAGCACGAAGTTGCCCCGGAGCGAGCGGAAGTTGAAGTCGCCCTGGCCGAAGCGGTTGCCGAAGGAAAACGAGGCGGCGGGGCCGTCGCCGTCGGGATCGACGGAGTAGGTCTGCGTCTGCGGGTCGAAGGCGAGGGTGCCCCGGTCCTCGCCGTAGACGGCGAAGTCGTAGGTGCGCGGACGCAGAAACTCCTTGTAGTTCGAGAAATCGCTGGCTACGAAGAGCGACTGGAGGAACAGTTGCAGCGACAGGTTGGGCGTGAAGGTCCAGTTGATGCGCGCGTCGAGCGAGAACGAGGTCGAGGTCACGGAGGCGAAGACGTAGCGGCGGCCGAAGGTGGCCGTAGCGAGCGCATCCTCGACGCTGGCGACGAACTGATCGGTGTCGCGTTCGAAGGCGATTTCCGGCTCCAGGACGATCTGCAGGGCCGAGGTGGGCCGCAGGTTGACGTCCAGGTAGAATTCGCGGTCGTACTCGCCGGTCACGTCGCGGCGGGCGAAGACGCCGGCTTCGACCACCACCGGCTTGCGCGAATCGCTCTCGACTTCGAGGAAGGCGCTCTGCCAGGCGGGGAAGGCGGCCAGCGGCCCGCCGCGCAGCAGCACGTCGTTGAAGGCCCAGGGGGAAACCCGCGCCTGGCCGTTGACACTCCAGAAGTTGGTGAAGGTGGCCCAGCTCCCCACGGCGTACCCGGTGAAGATGTTGTCGCCGCCGAAATTCCAGGTGTGGTTGGTGAAGCCGTAGAAGCCGTAGTTGCGGAAGACCCGGCCCGCCTGCCGCTCCTGGTACTCGGCGTAGGTCGAGAGGGCGCGGCGGTCGGTGGCGCTCATGAAGCCGAGGTCGTTGGTCTCCAGGCCGGGCGAGAGTTCTTTGTAGGTCAGCGAGCCGCGCCAGTGCGCACCGCCGGTCTTGGCCAGCGAGACCTCGGCGGCGTAGCCGCTGAGCGAGGTGCGCGACGAGTCGACCGAGAGGTAGTCGGCGTCCGGGCGCTGGTAGTAGCGCGCCGAGGCGCGTTGCGTGCGCAGCAGCGCCGTCGGCTCGCCCTGCACGAGCGAGCCGGAGGCGAAGCCGCTGAGCGTCCACCGGCGCTCGGCCCAGCTATGCGAGAAGTCGAGGCCGCCGACGTAGGCCGCCCGGTGCAGCAACGGCTCGAAAGCCGGCTCGCTCAGCCTCCGGTTGACCGCCGTGAAGAGGCCGCCGACGACGGAGCGCCCGCCGCCGAAGTCGCGCTTGAGGCGCCCGACGAGGTAGTTCGTCAGCGGCTCCACCGGCTCGCTGCCCTCGGCGCCGTCCGCCGTGACGTAGCGCGCCTTCTCGACCGGCGTCAGCGCGTCGAGCACGCCGACGGACCAGCCCCCGGCCTTCCCGCTGACCTTGGCCGCGCTCAGGATGGTCGTCGCCTCCGGCGCATCGACGTAGCGGAAGCCGCCCAGCGAGCGCTGCGGGCTCCGCCCGATCCGGCGCGAATAGAAATACTGGACGAAGCCGAAGTTGTTGAACGTGCGCGTATTGCCGAAGCTGAAAATCTCGGAGCCTTCGACGAAAAAAGGCCGTTTTTCGGGGAAGAAGGTCTCGAAAGCCGACAGGTTGACCACCGCCGGGTCCACCTCCACCTGCCCGAAATCCGGGTTGAGGGTGCCGGTGAGCGTCAGGTCCGGGGTGAGGCCGTACTTGAAGTCGGCGCCGACGTTGGCGAAGAGGTCGTTGGCGTCGTAGAACGGGTTGCCGGGGGCGCCCTCCGGCGCGCGCGTCAGGCGCGAGACGACGTAGGGCTGCGCTTCGAGGCGCACCGGGCGCGAGAGGTTCGCCAGGCCGTGGAGCGTGCCGAAGGCGGAGACGTAGCGGCTCAGGTCCGCCGGCACCGGGCTCCAGAAGGCCACCTCGCCCCGCCGCGCGATCCGGCGCTGGAAGTTGAGGCCCCAGGGCTGCGGCCCCGCCGCCTCGCTGAAGCGCAGTTGCGAGAACGGAATGCGCATCTCGACGGTCCAGCCCTCGTCGTCGATGCGGGCGGCGGCCCTCCAGACGGGATCCCAGTTGAGGTCTTCTTCCTGGTCGTCGAAGATCAGAAAGTCTTTGCGCACGCCGCGCGGGTTGACGGCGAACGAGAAGCCGGTGCGCCGGTCGAAGTAGCTGTCGATCATGACGTAGAACCAGTCGCTGTACTCGTTGCCGTCGCGGCGGAAGAGGCTGCCGGCGATGGAGTCGGGGGCGGCATCGTAGAGGCGGGCGGCCACGTAGAGGGCGGCGGCGTCGTAGAGGAGGCGTGCCTCGGTGCGCTCGGTGGCCGGGGCGCCCGGCGCAGGGCGGATTTGCGTGAAGCCGACGGCGACTTCGGCCTGGCGCCAGACGGCCTCGTCGAGTACGCCGTCGATGATCACGGAGGCGCTGTCGAGGCGGAAGGTCTGGAGCGTTCGCACGGCGCTGCCGGTGTTGGGCGCCGGCTGGCTCGACTGCGCCACGCACCAGGAAGCGCCCAGCGCCCAAAGACAGCAGATCGCGATCGACGCCCGCATGGCGGGACCCGGTAGGCTGGTGACAAAGGCGGCGGCGAGCATGCTATTTTTCTAGCACTTCAATCTCCAAAGAAGACCTTCGAGATCCCTGGCGTGGGCTACCCGGCGGCGCCTCCCGGTCGCCGCTACTGCAACTCCGGCACCTCGTAGACGCTCGGGCCGCGCGAGGACCGGTAGCTGGATGGTGCGCCCGGCGCCGGCCCCCCCGGCGGCACGGCGTTCGCCTTGCGCAGCGCAATCAACTGCTCGACGGCCAGCCTGGCGCGGCCTTCGGCGGCCACTTCGCGCAGAAACGTCCTGTCGATGCCGGCTTGCTTCATCCGCACGAGTTCGTCGAGCGAGGGGCAATAGCCCTCCTGCCGCACCGCGCGGACGTAGCCCGGATCGACGCCGGAGAGGTGCGCCGCGACGAGTTGCTCGTCGGCGGCCTGCTCGAAGCCCAGCGCGCGAATCTGCCGGGCGTAGTGTTCGTGCTCCTCGACGTGCTTCAGGAGGGCGTTGAGGCGTTGCGCCTCCACCTGAACGTCGCGTTCCAGCCGCGCCACGGCCCGTGCCGCCGCGTCGAGGAGGTCGGTCGAGAGGGCGAGGTCGAGGTCGCCGATCTGGAGGCGCAGGCGCTGCAAATCGGCCTCGATGTCGAGGTTCGGGAGGGCGAGATCGAGGGGATGCTCGGTTGCCGGTGCGCCGGCGTCGGCGAAGTATTGCGGCCGGCGGCGTTCCGGCGCGGCCTGCCGTTGCCGCACCTCGAACTGCTGCGGCGCCCGCAGCGCCTCCTCCCCGGCGTAGGTCACGGTGATGCCGCCGTCGACGGTGTGAAGCGAGAGCAGGCGCCCGCCCCGGCCCAGCGTACCCTGGAAGCCTTCGCCGCCGGGGGCGGCGCGGCGCTGAAGCGGGATGGCGGCGCGCAGGCGCCCTTCGGCCTCCACGCGCAGGTCGATGTCGGTGTCCGCCTCTGCGGGCAACTCGACCGTAACGTCGCCGTGGACGCTACGGATGGGCAGCGTGCCCGTCCAGTCGGTGCGGCCCAGGCGGGCGTAGATGTCTCCGTGGACGGTGGCGACCTGCCCGTAGCCCGCTGCGCGCACCGCTACGTCGCCGTGGACGGCCTCGGCGCGCACGACGCCGTCGGCCTCCGCGAAGATATTGCCGTGGACGGCGGCGGCGTCTACGTCGCCGTGCAGCCCCACGACGCGCACGTCGCCTTCGACGGCGCGGCCCGCAAAGCGGACGCCGTCGGGGACGTGGGCCAGGAAGACGATTTCGGGGATCTCGGCCAGTTCCTCCTCCGACGCGCAGGCGCCGGGGTGCTGCGACGAGGGCAGGCAGATGGTCACGCCCGCCTCGTGCTCGATCACCTGGAGCGTCCGGGCGGCGGGCGACTCGGCGAAGACGGCCAGCACTTCCACGAGGTCGCCGGAAGCGGGGGTCGCCTGCACGAGGCCGCGCAGGCCCCGGATCTCCACCGTGCTGCCCGGCGGCACCTTGCCCGTCCAGCGATACGCCTCGCCCGGCGCGCCGGCCACGGGACGGAACGCCGGCGACCCGGCGGACGGTTCGGCGGGGCGCAACGCAGCCAGCGGCAGCACCAGCACCGCCGTCAGCAACACGCCCGCAGCGGTCGCCGCGCGGCGCGGCGCGTGCCGCCTCCTTTTGTCATCGAGGATCGAGACGACCCGGCCTTCGAGTTGCGAGGGGCGGGCCATGGCTACGGCGCTCAGCGGCGTTGCCAGCGTCGAACGCGTCGAGCGGGCGATGTCGAGCAGGTGCGCGGCGTAGTCGGAAGGCCGGACGCGGCCCTGGAGGACGTAGTCGTCGCAGGCCATCTCGCGCTCTTGCCGCATGTGCCGCGCGGCGAGCCAGACCAGCGGATTGAACCAGTAGAGCGCGCAGGCCCCCTGGGCGAGCGTCTGCGTCAGGCAATCCCACCGCTTGACGTGCGCCATTTCGTGCGTGAGTACGCAGCGGCGGCGGGCCTCGGACCATTCGCCGGCGCCGACGGGCAGCAGGACCACGGGCCGCCACAGGCCCCACGTCATGGGCATCGCCGTGCGGCGGCTGCGCAGCAGGCGCACGCGGCGCCGCAGCCGCAGGTCCCTGGCGACCTCGCCGGCCAGCTTCGTCCAGGCGGCCTCTCGAAGGGGCCGGGCGCGATAGGCCAGCCATCCGACCCCGGCGGCGCCCATCAGAAAGCGGAGCAGTACGACGACCGCGCCGCTGAGCCAGGCCAGCAGCAGCCACACCGTCCAGTGCACGGCGCGGGCTGCTTCGACGAGGCCGGCGAACGTCCCCAGCACGGTCTCCTGGAACACCGACGACGGCCCCAGCGCAGGCGTCTCCGGCGCGACCTCCGGCGCCGCACCGGGCGCCAGCGACGCTTCTTCCAGGGCCGTCTCTGCTGCCGAAGCGGGCGGCTCTGGCGCGGTGGACGGACCCAGGAGCAGCGCGACGGCCTCGTGCAGCGCCGGCGTCTCCGGCAGCGGCACCACCCGCCACGCCGGCAACGTCAGCGTCAGCAGGGGCAAGGCCAGCACGCTGCAAACAGCCAGGCACCAGACCAGGTGGCGCGCCCCGGCGGCGGCCCGCCGCAGCAGCGCCGTCAGCAGCCCGGCGAAGGCCAGGATCAGCGCGCCTTTGAGGGTGACGTCGAGCAGCAGGGCCAGGAGGGCGCCGGCCAGCGCGGGCAGCATGTGCGAGTCTACCAGATCCATCATACTATCGACCTTCGTGGTGGGCCTGATCGATGAGGTGCGCGAGCCGCTCCAGCTCGGCCTCCGAGAGATCTTCCTGCGTCAGGTCGAGCAGCGCCGCGACGGCCTGTGTCACCGACCCTTCGAAGAACGTGGACAGGACGTGCTTGAGGGCCGAGTGTTTGGCCGTCTCGCGTGGCACGGTGGGTCGGTAGACGTAGCGCGGCCCTTCCTGCCGGTGGCGCAGGTGGTCTTTGTCTTCCAGGATGCGCAGCAACGCCCGTACAGCGGAGTAGCTGGGCGGGTCCGGCAGGTTTTCCATCACCTCGGCGGCGCTAGCCTCCTCCAGCCGGTAGATGATGTCCATGATCTGCCGTTCGCGGCGGCTTAGCGGGGGGGGATGCGGGTGAGCCATGGCGGCATCGGGCGGTTATCTGGGAGCAGTACGCGGGGCGAGGGGAAAGGGTTACGGGGTGTGTTAATTTTTTAACACAGGCAATATATTCGCCGCGCGGGGCCGTGTCAAGGCACGCCGCCGCCCACCCGAGGGCGCCGATCCCTGCCGGAGCTAAACGATCCGCAGCCGGTGTGAAACGTAAGGGTGCCCGTCCAACCGTAGGAGCAGTTCCCTCTTCACCAAAGCCATCGGGGCCGGAGGATGCGTCCTCCGCGACCGGGTGCCAGCATCAATTCGAGCAGATGGACTTGAGGATGCGCCGGCGCTTCGAGAGCTTGTCGAACCAGACTTCCTGGTCGATCTCCTGGTCGTCCAGGAAATAGGTCCACCCTTCGACGGCGTTTTCGCTGAGGACGATTTCGGTCTGCATGTGGGCGATGCGCTTGAGCACCGGAGCCATGCCCATCTGGTGCACGAAGGTAATCTTGCAACGGCCCGTATCCTCGGTTTCTTTGACCGAGAGCCAGTTGTCGCCGCAGACGTGGCAGGTGTAGAAGCGCGACTCCGGCTCGTGTTGCAAGAGCGACGAGAGTTCATCCTGATCGTCTTCCATCGCCACTTCCATCGGGATCATGCCGAGCGAACCGCAGGTCTTACATCTGAGCCGATCCATGAGGGTTCATCCTGGAGGTGTGAGAAGGATTTTATTGCTGTCTCTCTTGTACCTTCGAGGCGGGAAGAGGTTCGGCGCCGGGCTATCTTTTTACCCGATGCGTTACCGGTAGGTCGTCTTCCAGCGTCGTTCTTCGAACAGGTACGTAGCGCCCAGGCGCAGGTCGAAGTTGAGCAGGTAGAAAAAGCGCAGTTGCAGGCCCAGGCCGGCGCCCGCCGCCGAGAAGCGCTTGCTCCGCAGCGGCCCTTCGACGGGGAAGAGGGTTTCGGCGAAGCCGTAGGCGTAGAGCGCCTTGAAGTAGAGCGGCAGCAGCACGAGCCCGTCGTCGATGAACCAGAGCGGCTGGACGGTTTCGAGGTTGAGGCGGGCGAAGGTGCCAGCGTCGAGGAACTCGTCTTCGTAGCCGCGCGGCAGGAAAAGGTCGAGGTTGAAGACGTCGCTCCGGTTCTGCGTGAGCAGCCCGGCCTGCAGGCGCAGCCCGGTGTGGCGGCGCAACGAGAGCGGCACGTACTGGCTGAGCCGGGCCAGCAGCGCCCGGCGCTCCGCCCCCACCTCTCGCCAGGCATCGACGGAGGCCGTGGCGCTGAGCACGGTGCCCGTGTTGGGGATCAGGTCGCGCGGGTTGGCCTGGAGGCGGTAGGCCAGCACGGCGGCGGGCGTCAGGCGCACGCGGCTGCGGAAGGCGCGCAGCGTCTGCCCCTCCCGGTCGAAGAACCGTTCCTGTTCGAGGCGCCCCCGCAGCAAGACGGTGGCCTGCGAGACGAAGACGTTCGAGGCGAGGGTCAGCGGCACCTGCACGCCCGCCGCCACGCCGCGCTCTTCCCGGCCCACGCGCACCGTCCCGACCACCTCGCCCTGCGCGTTGACCTGCTGCGCCAGGCGGGTCGAGGGCACGTCGTAGAGCGCGACGAAGGGGCGCAGAAAGGTCCGCCCGCTCAGCACGGTGAGGCGGCCCCAGACGCGTTCGTGCTGGTAGAAAGCCTCGGCCAGGTAGGCCCAGCGTCTCAGCGGGTCGGCGCCCTGCGCGGCCAGCCCCAGGCCCAGGCCCAGGTCGGTGTCGGCGCCGTGCGCGTCGAGGTTTTCGTAGTAGACGGTGGGGTAGAGCATGCGCGGCTTGAGGTAGGGCAGCGCCCGGTAGCGCCGGACTTCGGCCTCCTCGTAGGGCGTCTCCGGGAGGTCGTCGAGCCACGCCTGCCAGGGCACCCCTTGCCAGGCGGCGAGGCGCTCGCGCGGGACGGCCTGGGCCTGCTCCGGTGCAAACGGCATCACGGCCAGGTCGTACTGTTCGTGCCGATAATGGACGAAGGCCAGCGTCCGGCCGTCGGGCGAGAGACTCGGTTCGAGCGCGCCGAAGGCGGCGTTGGTGAGGCGGAGGACGCGGTCGGCGTGCGGGTCGAAGGCGTAGACGTTGGCGATGCCGCCGGGGTCGGCGGTGAAGAGCAGGTAGCGCCCGTCGGCGCTCCAGTCGGCGTCGAGGATGGAGGCGTCTTCGAAGAGCAGCCAGGGCATCAGCGCCGGCCTGCCCTCGGCGTCGAACGCGGCGCGGAAGATCCCCTGGCGGCCCCGCACGTTGAGCAGCACGGCCACCGTCCGGCCGTCGGGCGTGGGGTGCAGGCTGAGGAAGGCGGCCCGCTCGAAGTCGGTCAGCGGCGTGATGCGTCCGTCTTCCCGGATCTCGACCCACCGGTTGAAGGGGCCGTCGTTTTGCAGGCCCCATCGGCGGCCCTGTGCCTCGACGGGAGCCAGCACGCGCCCGCCGCCGGTGAGCGCGGTGGCGCGGCCCGTCGCCAGGTCCATCCGGAAGACCTCGCCGAGCGCCTTCGCCGCCGAGAGCGGGTCGGGGACGTAGCGGGCGAAGAGGAGCGCCTTGCCGTCGGCGCTGCGGCTGAAGTAGAAATCTTCGGTGATGGCGTGGTGGCCGATGCGCGTGCGCCGGCCCGTGCGCGCGTCGAGGCGGTAGAAGCCGGGGCGCACGTCGTAGCCGGAGACGTAGGCCACCAGCGTCGAGTCGTCGAGCCAGCGGGGGCGGCGGTGGCTGCGGCCCGGCCCTTCGCCCACGACCTGCGGATGCGTGAGCGGGCCGAGGACGTCGAGGCGCGCCTGCTCCTGCCGGCGCACGGCTTCGCGGAAGCGGCGGTGCAGGCGGGCGGGCCGGGCGCCTGCGCCGTACCACAACTCGACGCCGTGCCCTAGGAACGGAAAGCGGTAGTGAAAGGCCATGGCGCGGCGGAAGAAGCGGGCGCTGTCCTGCTCGGCCAGGTAGCGGAAGAAGTTCGATCCGCCGATGTAGAACCGGTTAGCCGGGCGCGAATAGGCAGGCACTTCGAGCATCTGCGCCAGACTCCACGGGCGTTCCGAGAGCATCGCCGCGCGAAACTGCATCTGGAAGAGCGAGAAGTGGAGCCGCCCGGCGCCGGGCTGCACGCGGCTCTCGTGGTAGACCGCCGCGCCCTCGCTCATCCCCGCCGGGATCATGAAGTTGAACGACCGCGCCAGGTCGGGCGCGAAGAGGCGCGTCACGGCGCCGACGCCGAAGCCTCGTCCGCCGTCGGCCTGCGCCGCGTGCACCAGTTCGTGCGGCCCCACCGCCCAGAGCCACGACGAGAACCGCGCCGAGAGCAGGTTGCCCTTGATGGCGACCGTCTCGATCTCCTGCCGAAACGGAAAGGGCGCCACGAAGCCGTTCGAGCGGTCGTTGAAGCGGTTGAGCACCACGGGCATGCGTAGCCGCCGCCGCGCCCCCACGAGGGCCTGCGTGGCGGGCCGTTCGGCTTCGAGGAGGGCGGCCGTCTCGCGGGCCTCCTGCGCCGCGTCCTCCTGGAAGATGACGTCGAAGTGCCGGCTCTTGAGCACGAAGTAGCGCGCCTCCGGCGGCCGGTAGAGCACCTCGTAGACCGGGAACGACTGCGCCCGCGCCGCGCCCGGGATGCAGAGGGCGAGGAGCAAGAAGAGGCTGCCGCAACGGAGTACGAAGCGCATACGAGCCGAACGTTGTGCCGCATGCTGAGGGACGCGGGGAGGGGGAGACACGGGGACACGGAGAGGCAGACGCTCAGCTCGGCTGCCGGGTCTGCTGGATGACCGAAGCGATCTCCTCGCCCAGATCCTCGATGCCGTTCTGGATCCTGTCCGGGGTGTCGGCGCCTTGCGTGAGCCTGCCCGCCAGCGCTTTCAGTTCCTCGACCAGGTAACCGACGTCCAGGCCGCCCTGCGCCCGCAACAAGCCGGCGGCCCCGTGGACGTAGACGGCTGCCGCGTTGAGGTGCACGGCGGCCTGACGCGCCTCGGCGCGGGTCCACGCTTCGGCGGCTTGCTGGCGGTGATAGCCGGCCAGGGCCAGATTGGCGTGAGCCAGCACGCCGTCCGCCTCTTTTTCCTGGATCCGGGCGCCGCGTTGCGCGCGTTCGGCCAGACCCTCCAGGTCGGCGGCGGCGGCGTCTACGTCGCGCCGGACGTAGTTGGAAGCGGCGGCGGCGTGCTCGCGCAGGAGGGCGGCGACGCGGCCCAGGTCGGCGGCGGCCTGGCCGTCTCGCCGGCGGAGGTTGGCGCGGGCGCTCTGCAGGCGCGCCAGCGGCTCCTGCGTCAGCGACCCCACCTCGGCGGCCAGCACGCTGTCTACGACGAGGGCTTCGCCCTCCTCGACGAGGTCGGGCGCCGCCCCTTGCTGCGGCCCGCAAGCCGCCCATGCGACGAGGAGAAGCAGGGCGACGGCGATCTGACAAAGGACTTTAACTTGCATGGCGTAATCTTCCTTCCTGCTTGTGTTGAGCGGTTTACGATCCCTGCCGGGGCGCGACGCGCGCGCCGTCTTTGAGTTGGTACTGCGCCGCCTTTGCCACCACCTGTTCGTCGACCTGCAAGCCGGCGGTGATTTCGATCTGATCTCCCAGATCCTCGCCCGTCTCGACCACCTGCCGCGCCGCTTTGCCGTCCCGGATGCGCCAGACGTACGTCTGCCCCTGCTCCGTCACCACGGCGCTCTTGTCGACGGCCAGCACGGCGCTCACGGGTGCGTTGGCCGCCTGGGGCTGCTCGACGAAGTAGACCTTGGCACTCAACTGCGGCAGGAACCGCGCGTCGGGCGCGAGCACCTGCACCTTCACCGTGACGGTGTTGCGGGCCTGGTCCGCCGTGGGGGCGACCTGGTAGATGCGCGCGGCGTACTCGACCTCCGCGTAGGCGTCGAGCGTGACGACGGCGGGCTGCTGCGGGCCGATCCGGGCGAGGTCTTCCTGGTTGACGTCCACCTGGACCAGCGTCGTCGCGTCGTCGATGAGCCTGCAGACGCCCTGCGCGGCGACCTCGCCGACCTCGACGAGCTTCTGCGTCACCAGCCCGGCGAAGGGCGCACGGACGACGGTGTTGGCGCGTTGGGCCTGCAGGAGGTCGAGGTTGGCCTGCGCGGCGGCTACCGCCGTCTGCGCGCGCTGGAGGTCGGCTTCAGAGGCGGCACCGGCGGCTTTCAGGTTCTCGACGCGCGTGAGTGTGGCCTGGGCGTCGAGCAGGACGATCTCCTGCGCCCGCTGCTGCGCCGCCAGCTCGTCGTTTCGGAACGTGGCCAGCACGGCACCGCGCTGCACGCGCTGCCCCTCTTCGAAGCCGAGCCGCTCGACGGGGGTGCGCGCCGTGGCCGCCACGGTGACGATGCGCGGGTAGGTGACGAAGCCGCTGAGCCGCAAGATGGGGTGGGCCGCCGCGCCGGTCCGCTGGAAGGCCACCACGGCTACGTCCACCGGCACGGACCGCAGCGTGCGCCAGGCCAAAAAGCCGAGGACGGCCAGCGCCAGCACCGCACCCAGCAGGAGCCATCGCCGGGTCTTGCGCGCGCTACGCCTGGGGTTGCGTTCGCGCACGAGCCGGGCGGCCAGGCGGTCCAGGTCGGCGGCGGGCCGGGCGTTCTCCGCCAGATCTTTCGAGACTTCTTTTTCCATCGTCGAAGTGTTGTCAGCGCGAGACGAAATGGATTTCAGAGCCGACGGTGCTTTCGAGTTGAAGCAGCGCCAGGGCGATGTTGAACCGGGCCTGTTCGAGCGCCGCCTGGGCCGAGGCGTCCGTCAGCAGGGCGTTCGTGTAGTCGAGCAGGGAGGCGGCGCCGTTGCGATAGTCGATGTCGAGGAGGCGGACGTTGGCCCGTGCCTGTTCGGCGAGGGCCTGGCTGCTGGCCAGCACGGCCTGCTGGCTGGTCAGTTCGCTCAGGAGGGTGCGGATCTGGGTGCTGATGAGCAGGCGCAGGTGCCGTTGCTGCTCTGCTACCTGCCCGCCGAGTGCCCGGACTTCCTGCGCCTTGAGGCGCGCGGTGTAGGGGCCGAGCAAGTTGTACGTCAGGCTCACCCCGATCCGGGCGTTGAAGGTGGTCAGGCCGGGCGCATCGACGCCGAAGACCGACTTGGGGCCGAGGTAGGAGGCGCTGCCCTGGAGCAGCAGCGTGGGCTTGCCCTGCGCCTCGGCGGCCCGCACGAGTTCTTCCTGCTGGCGGCCCTGGATGGCGAGCTGGCGGATGTCCTGGCGGCTGGCGAGAGCCTGCCGGTAGAGGTCGTCGTAGAGCAGCGCAGGGTCGAGGCCCTCCGGCAGCGCCGGCAACGCGCCGACGGCGACGAAGTCGGGTTGTTCCTGGCCCAGCAGGCCGGCCAGTTGTTGGAGGCTTTTTTGGGTCTCGCCCCGTGCGGCGGCCTGCCGGGCGCGGGCGTCTTGCAGGTCTACCTGGGCGCGCAGCACGTCGATGGGCAGCGCCGCGCCGTTGGCCACGCGGGCCTCGCTGAGGCGTCCGAGTTCTTCGGCCAGCGGGATGGCCGCGCCGTAGAGGCTGTCGAGGCGGCTGTAGAAGCGGGCGCGGTAGAACTGCATTTTGATCTGCAAGAGCACGTCGACAACCTGGCGGTCGTAGGCGGCCTCGCGGGCGTCTTCTTCGTAGCGGGCCGCCGCCAGGGCGTGCTTCGTCTTGCCGAAGTCGAAGAGCACCTGGTCGAGCGAGAGGCGCAGTTGCATCGAGTTGACGCTGCCGGCCTCCACCGTGCGCAGTTCGCCGTCGAGGGGGATGGGGATCTGCGGGGGGACGTTGGCCCGCGCCACCCCCGTGGTGAAGGCCAGCACCGGCAGGTAGGCCGCTTTCTGCAAGCGCACGCGCTGCACGGCGGCCTCGGCGGCGAAGCGCTGTTGCCGGATGAGCGGATTGTTCGCCTCCGCCCGCGCGATGGCGGCCTCCAGCGTCAGCGGCGTCGCCTGCGCGTGCGCCGCGCGCCCCGGCACGGCCAGCAGGACGAGCAGGGTGAGGACGACGTGTGGACGTAGGGACGTGTGGACCCCGGATCGAGTCCGGGGCAGGCTGTATGGAGGTGTGGACGTAGGGACGAGACGACCCCGGATCAAGTCCGGGGCAGGCTGAATCGGCGAGACGAACCGAAGGCTGCCGAAAAAAGCTGCCGGGGTGACGCGAAGCATGGCGGTTATCCTCAACCTTTGAGTGCGTCGATGATGGGCATGCGCGTGGCGTAGCGGGCCGGCACCCAGCCGCCGACCAGGCCCATCACGACCGAGAAAACGACGCCGACGGCCAGCAGCCCCGGCGTCACGGCGAACGCAAAGGAGACGAAGCCGATCCCCGGCACGGGCGTCCGGAACGTGATGCCGTTGAGCGCCAGCGCCAGCAGCCCCGCCAGCACGCCCCCGGCAACGGCCAGGATGAGCGCTTCGAGGAGCGTGGCCCGCAGCACCGACCCCGGCGTAAAGCCGATGGCCCGCAGCGTGCCCAGCTCGCCGGCCCGGTCGGAGACCGAGGCGTACATCGTGTTCATGGCGCTGAAGACGGCGCCGATGGACATGATGACGGCCACGAACCACGCCAGCGCCTGCAACCCCCTGGCCGTCCCGGCCCCCTGCGCGAAGTAGTCCTGCTCCGTCGTGGCAAAGACCGAGAGGGTCTTGTCCTGGTTGAGCTGCGTGACGAGCTGCGCCGTCAGCGAGGGATCTTTGACGAGCGCCCAGACGCTGGAGATGTAATCCTTGTCGAAGAGCAGGTCCATGTTCGAGCGCGAGGTCCAGATCTCCGACTCCGAGGGCGAGCCGCCGTCGGAGAAGACGCCGACGACGCGCCAGGTGTTTTGCCGGGCGCTGAACGTGCCCCCGATGGGGATGCCGAGGCCGCCGACGATGCCCTTGCCGGCGATGACCTCGCCCTCGGCGTCCGGGTCGAAGAAGCGCCCGGCGCGCAGCCGAAGCTGGTTGTGCACGCGCAGCGCCTCGTCCAGATCGACCCCCCGGAAGTTGACCTGTACGCGCTCGCCGCCGGGGCCGTCGGCGTAGGTGGTGCCGACGAGTTCGTAGGAGGTCAGCGGGCGCGCGCGCTCGTCGAGCCTGACCTGGCCGTAGGTGCCGACGGCCAGGGCGTCCGGGTAGGAGAGGCGGCTCTGGTTCTCGGCGGAGGCTTCCTTGTCGATGGCGAACATCCGATCCGGCTCGCCCGAGGAGATGAGCGTCTGGTTGATGCCCCGCACCATCGACAGGAGCGCAATGAGCACGAGCACCACCAGCGCAAACGACCCGATGGTCAGGGCCGTCGAGCCTTTGCGTTGCAGCAGGCTGCGGACGACGTAGATCAGGGGGATGTTCATAGGCTGTGGAGGGCCTTGATGACGTTGACGCGCGAAGCCCGGTAGGCCGGAAAGACGCCGCTGAGCACGCCCAGCGCCAGCGAGACGAGCACGCCGACGGCGACGAGCTCCGGCGTCACCTTGAAGTCGAGCGCCACGCCGAACGAGATGGTCAGGCTGCGCAGGCTGAAGAGGCCGTAGGCGGCCAGCGTGCCGGCCAGCCCGGCCACGAGCGACGTGACGGCGGCCTCGGCCACGATCAGCCCCAGCACGCGCTCCTGCGTGTAGCCGAGCGCCTTCATCAAGGCGATCTCCTTCTTGCGCTCGCGCATCGACAGCGCAATCGTGTTGGCCGCCACGATCAGGATCGTAACGAGCACCACGACGGAGATCACCTGGATGACGAGCTGGATGGTGGCCGTGAAGGCGCTGAAGCGCGAGAGCATCGAGCTTTCGGTCTCGACGCTGACCTCGTTGGGCCCGCTGCTGTAGTAATCCGTGACGGCCTTGATGACGGGCAGCACCGAGGCCGGCTCGTCGAGGCGGAGCCAGTACACGTTGGACTTGCCGGGGTTGCCCAGCACCTGTTCGTAGTAGCCCCGGTTGAGCAGCATCTGCGTCTGGATCTGCCGGTTCGAGGCGTCGCCGCTTTCGAGTGCACCGCAGATCGTCAGGTCGAAGTCCGTATGGTGCAGCAGCGAGCGCACGCGGATGTTGTCGCCCACCGTCCAGCCATACTTCTGCATGATCTCGACACCCACGAGCACGCCGTTGCGGGTCCGGATGAACTGGTCGTACTGGGCCGAGGGCACCTGCACGGCGGTCGAGGCAAACACGATGCGGTACTGTTCCGGGTCGATGGCGAAGGCGATGTAGTAGACGCCTGCGCCCCGCTCGACGCTGACGACGGTGAAGTCCATCGGCGTGACGGCGGTGACGTGGTCGAAGCGCGCCAGTTGCGCCCAGTAGCTCTCCGGAAGCTGTTTGCGCGGCCCGCCGTACTTTTCGATGACGCCCAGGCGCGTCTCGCCCAGGCCGCTGGCAACCTGGAGGGAGAGGGCCGCCAGGATGGTTTGCAACGTCGTGAAGATGAACAGCGCCAGCGCCACGGCGCCCATCGTCAGCAGCGTGCGGCGGCGGTTGCGCAGCAGCGTCGTGAAGATCAGCGAGAGCCATTTCATGACGCGAGGCCTCTCAATGCGTTTTGGCGCGCAGGTCGCCGGGGCGGATCTCGCGCCGGTTGTCGCTGTGCACGAGCACGCCTTTGTCGAGGTGCTCGATGGTGCGGGCGTGCTCGGCGGCGCGGGGGTCGTGCGTGACCATGATGATGGTCTTGCCCAGGTCCCGGTTGAGCGTGTCGAAGAGGCGCAGGACCTCCTCGGTAGCGTGCACGTCCAGGTTGCCCGTCGGTTCGTCGCCGATGAGGATGAGCGGGTCGGCCACGATGGCCCGCGCGATGCCCACACGCTGCTGCTGCCCGCCGGAGAGCTGGCGCGGGTAGTAGGTCATGCGGTCGCTCAGGCCCACGATGGCCAGGGCCGCCTCCACGCGCTCCTTGCGCTCGCGCCGGGTCAGGTCGAACAGGAGCAGCGGCAGCTCGACGTTCTCGAAGGCCGTCAGCACCGGCATCAGGTAGTACTGCTGGAAGATGAAGCCGATGTGCTCGCGCCGCCAGATGGCCAGTTCCGACTCGCCCAGCCCCACGATGCTCTGCCCGTTGACGAGCACGTCGCCCGACGTGGGCGCGTCGAGGCCGGAGACGACGTTGAGCAGGGTCGATTTGCCCGACCCCGACGGCCCCATCAGCGCCACGTACTCGCCCGGAAAAACACGCAGGTTGACGTCCTCCAGCACGCGGGTCTCGACCTCGCCCTGGACGTAGATCTTGCTCAGGTGGATGACTTCGAGGATCGGCTCCATGGAGAACGCTGGACGGTCGAAGGCGGGGCCTCACGACGCCCTGGCGTGGGGACAAAAGGCGCGTTCGGCGCGTCAGCTTTAGCGATGCGGGCAGGGGGATGTTCCACCGGCTGCCATCGCCGCCGCCGCCGAAGCGTCAGAAAACACGGCGATTTCATCATGCCGGCGCCCCCGACCCTCAGTACGGTGCTTCCGCCGGCCCGTCGTACCCGCACATACCCACACGGGGCGAGTTGACCAGCGGGATCAACTCGCCGTAATCCTCGTGCGGGTGTTTCTTTGCGTGCTGTTCGCACAAAAACCCGGCCTTGTCGTACTCGTAGACACACTCCATGCATAGCCAGGACGCCGGCCGGCTGCATGCCTGGCAGGGGGCCTCCGGCGGCTCATTGCGGGACATCAACGCAATCGGATGCGGCGTAGTCGCCCGTCCTTCCCGCTCCCCGACGACTTCGATCTCCGTTTCCGACGAGGTACCGAAGTCGTAGATGTGCGTCAACGTGACCCCCGGCTCGAAGACCTGGCTCGCTCTCGTGCGCATCGGGATCTCCTGTCCCGACCACCCTCCAAAAGAAAACTGGCTCAGGTGTCCACAACACTCCAGCCAGATCGCCCGCAGGTAGCGATCCAGTTCTTTCAGCGGTGCCGAGCCGGCCATCTCCAGATGCAACCAGAAGTCACTCGACCACCGGTCGCGCACCAGCAGGTGAAACCACGGCTCCGGCGTGCCGCTTCTTCGACCCGCCGACGCGATGGCCGCTGCCCTTTCGGGGCAGGCGTTGAGATGCCGGGTCATGCCGCCGCGCGTGAAGTCACGCCCGCAGGAGGCGCAGCGACCCCGGGATCGCTTCGTTTGTGCCATCGTGCTATGATTTCGGTGGGTTCAAAGGGTCGTGCGGAGGGTGCTTCCGGCGCCGCCGACGGCCTCCACCGGAGCCTGCTACCGTTTTACGATCCCGACGACGCGCCCCGTGCGACAATCCAGCCGGAGCAGTTCCCCGGCGCCGACGCCGTAGCGGCCCGCCGGCACGGCATAGTCGCCCAGCCCTTCTGCCGAACGTTCGAGCCGCAGGCGCGTCTCGTCGCGCGGATCCTCCATGGGATTGCGGCAGGCTCCGCTGGAGGCGTCCGGCGGCTGGAGGCCCTCCGGCGTCACGACCAGGAAGCCGGCGGGTACGTCGTCTGCCGGGCGCGCGGCGCGATCCAGCGGGAAGCCCGTCGTGGCGCAGGCGCCGGCCAGGCTCACCAGGACGAGGACGACGAGCCAGCGCGCGACGGGGAACGTGGGGCACGGGGACGTACGCATGGGTGCTCTCCTTTGACCGCATTGAACGACGCGCCAGTTTAGCACCGGCGATGCGCGATTGCAAGCGGAGCGACGGCGGCTCCCGGGTGTACGGACGCGGCGGGCGCAAAAAAGAAGGGCCTTCCCGATCCGGAAAGGCCCTTGCTCGTGCACAGCGGAGGGGGAGGGATTCGAACCCCCGGTGACCAAAGGCCACAACGGTTTTCGAGACCGCCCCGTTCGACCACTCCGGCACCCCTCCGGTCTTGTCGCAGCGCGCCAAGATACGGACGTAGTACGCGCGGCGGCAACGCTTGTTTTTCAAGATGCGGCGAAAGTCCCGGCGGCCCGGCGGGTGTGCTCAGGGCGTCACTTCGACGCGCAGGATGGCCACCAGCGCGTCGCCGAGGGCCGGATCGGTGTCCGGGTTGAGGACGTACTGAAGGTCCGCCTGCACG
>JBFGTT010000008.1:0-19368 GCA_041565995.1 Rhodothermales bacterium | reverse complement strand
TGGAGGTAGAACGTGAAATCGCAGATTCACGCCAGTAAACGTAAGGGTGCTCCTGGTAACGTCTCAACAAGGCACCCTCACGTTTCAGGCTCACGCTTTCTCCCTCAAAGCCACCGACCAACGCAATGAGGGGGAGCCGGCGGCGCGAGGTGTGTTATGGCGTCTGATTGAAGCGTCGTCGTTTGGAACGTGTGGGAGGACGGGGGATGGGAGGATAGAAGATCGAGGATCGAGGATGGAAGATCGAGGATAGGTCACGCTGCGATCCGCCAGGCTCGATCCTCGAAACAAGACCCCCATCCTTGCCGAGGTTCAACGAATCAGACAGATTTCGTGGGACGCCTACGATTGTTTGTAGGACAAACACCGACACGAAAATCAGACGGCGGCTGACAGGTTTTTAACGCCGCTTTTCTTTCCATAAGAATGTAAGCGCTTACATCCCGGTCCGTTTTCGATCCAACCACGCAGCTTATCAGAAGGTAACGGTATGCAGACCTGGCCCAAGAAGACCGCGCTGTCGCTGCTGCTGCTGCTCCTGGCCGCCGGCGCGCAGGCGCAGAACGACGTGATGATGCAGGCTTTCTACTGGGACGTGCCCGTCGACGACGCCGGCCTCAACGGCACCTGGTGGGACTCGCTGGCGGCCAAGGCCCCCGCCCTCGCCGCCGCCGGCATCACCGGCCTTTGGACGCCCGCCCCCTCGAAGGGCAACTTCGGCATCTACGACATGGGCTACGGCGTCTTCGACCACTACGACCTGGGCAACTACAACCAGAAAGGCACCACCGAAACCCGCTTCGGCAGCCGCGCCGAACTCCTCGGCATGGTCAATGCCATGCACGCCCAGGGCATCGACGTGTACGCAGACATCGTCCTCAACCACATCTTTACCAGCGACGCCGAGGAGCAGGCCAACCCGGCGGTCAAGCAGTACGTCTTCGACGAAGCCTACCGCAACGGGCAGCAGTTCAGTCCCTATCCTACGAACGAGATCAAGTGGCGCATCCCCAACGCGCAGGCGGGCGACTATTACGTCAAGGTCAAGGGCTACAACCTCGACTGCGGCGCCTCCACCTTCGAGCGCGCCTACGACCTGACGATCAACTGGACCGGCGCCGCCGACGATCCGTCGGTCCACTGGGAATTTGAGCCGAACGACGGCGGCGGGCAGTTCAACGTCTTCCCCGGCTCCGGCAAGCACGTCTGGGCGCACATGGGCACGTGCAGCGACGTCGACGAGTACAAAGTGACCGTCTCGACCGCCGCCGACCTGGTCCTGCGCCTGGAAGCGCGCCGCGAGGTGGGCGGGCAGCTCGAATGGGCCGCGCAGACCAACGGCTACTATCCCTTCGAGATCTGGTACAACGGCCAGAATCTGGCCGCCACGACGCTGGAGGCCCGCACCAATACCGGCGTCACCTACGTCACCCACACCGGCGCCGGCGAGCCGAACTACGGCTGGACCTACACCGATTTCCACCCCGTCGACGCCAACGACTACCTCGGCTGGCCCGGCTCCGACGAGATCATCCCCAACACCAAGTTTTTCGGCAACGACTTCAACACCTACAGCGCCACGGTGCAGCAGCGGCTCGAAGACTGGGGCGTCTGGCTGACCAACACCGTCGGCTACGACGGCTACCGCCTGGACTTCGTGCGCGGCTTCCAGGAGAGCTTCGTCGCCGATTGGATCAACGCCATGCCGCGCAAGAACGGCAACCAGCGCTTCGTCGTCGGCGAGTACTGGGGCGCCGACTATCGGATCAAAAACTGGGTCAACGCGCTGGCCGGTCTCGGCGCCGACGCCGACGGCTTCGACTTCCCCCTCAAATCGACGCTGACCGACATGGCCAACGCCACCGGAAGCTGGGACATGCGCTGGCTCAACCACGCCGGGCTGGTCCGCAACGACCAGGGCAACAGCCTGCCGGGCACCTCCGTCGTCACCTTCGTCGAAAACCACGACACGGGCAAGGAGCACGACAAATGGGTGACGAAGGACTGGAAGATGCCCTACGCCTACATCCTCTTCGCCGAGGGCCGCCCGACCGTCTTCTACTCGCATTATTACGGCGTCGCGCAGGTAGACGCGCACGATCCGAGCTACACCGTGCAGGCCCCGGCCAGCTTGCAGGACGACCTCAAGAAGATGATCCACGTTCGCAAGACCTACCTCGGCGGCACGATGACCGTCCTCAGCGAGATCGGCAACCCCTGGCCCGCCGGCGACGCCTTCGACGTGTACGTGGCCCGGCGGCAGGGCAACGGCGCGAAGACCGGCGCCATCCTGGTCCTCAACAACCACGACACGCAGGCGAAAGGGCTGTGGGTGGACAACGCGCCGAGCGGTTACACCAACTGGGCCAATAAGACGCTCGTCAACGCCCTCACCGGCGGCGGCGCCACGCAGGTCTACGCCGACGGGCGGGTCTGGGTGTCGGCCCCGCCGCGCTCCTACGCCGTCTACGTGCCGCAGGAGGAGTACGTGGCTTACGCGGCGTCGGTGCAGGCCGGCGGCGCAGGGATCCATTTCGCCCGGGCCGACGACCTCGCCCCGGCCTCGTTCCACCTCGAAGAGAACTATCCGAATCCGTTCAACCCTTCGACGCAGATCGCCTTTGTGCTGCCGGAGGCGGGCTTCGTGCGCGTGCAGGTCTACGACGTGCTGGGCCGCGAGGTGGCCACGTTGGTGGAGGGCGCGCTCCCGGCGGGGCGGCAGGCGGTGCGGTTCGAGGCGGCGCACCTGGCCAGCGGGCTGTATTACTACACGGTTTCCTGGAACGGCCAGCGCCGGACGCGGCAGATGCTGTTGACGAAGTAGCCGTCGGTGGACGGTAGCTGGAAAGGCAAGGGGCCTGGTGCTGCGGCGGCGGACCTCTTGCTTGCTAGAACGAAAAAAGCCGCTCCATTACCTCAAAGCCAGGTAGCAGCCGCGACGCCGCCCGGCCTTGCTGATGGGCTTTGCCGATGATTTCGTAGAGGCCCTCGACGAGGGCGAGCACTTCCACCGAGCGCTCTGCCGGGTCCACGAGCCAGTATTCCTTGACGCCCGAGGCCTCGTAGACGCGCCGCTTCTTCGTCAGGTCGTAGTAGCTCGTTGCGGGCGAGAGCACCTCGGCGACGAGGTCCGGCGCACCGTTCATGCGCTGCTCCGTCACGATGTCGAGCCGGTCTTTTGCGATGAAGACGAGATCCGGCTGGTAGGTCTCCGACTCAGAAAAGTAAACGTCTACCGGTGAACCCACGACGACCCCCAGGCCATGTTGCTCGGCGTGGTTGAACAGTTGATTGCCGAGTCTCCATACCACGAGTTGATGCAGGAAAGTGGGGGCGGGCGTTATGACCAGTTCTCCGTCGATGAGTTGATACGGCGCGCCTTCTTCGAGGGCGGCGTAGTCGGCGTAGGTTTTCTTTTCTCTGGCAGGCGCGAACATGGCATGGTTCTCCGCGGTCGTGGCACGATGCCGCTCATACCGCGCAGCCGTCGCGCCGTGTCCCCGGCCTTTTTGGAAGCGAGACTTAACACACCACCTTTTTTTGACGATTTGGAGGATACGGACCTCTCTCCGAACACGCTGAATTTTTCTGAATGCGCTCCTTTCGGATGCGGCGGATAGTGCGGCGCGCGGGCGTTGCTATCGGGCGTGCTACGAGCGTCTCGCGGGCCACGTGGCGGCGGGTGCTGCTGCTCGTCGGCCCGCTGACGGTGCAGGTGTTGCTCTTCAAGCTGATCCAGCACGCCGTGCTCTACGGCAGTACGCAGGGCGTCTCGCCGGCCATCGACCAGGCCGACCTGGCGTCGGTGCTCTTCGTCGAGCATGCGGCGGTGCCGTTGCTGCTGGGCGCGGTGTCCGGGTTTCTGGTGCTGCTCGTGCTGCTTCGCCGGCCTGCGCTGGGCGTCGTGGGGCTGCCCGCCTTCTTGGCGTGCTTCGCCGGCCTGGCGGCGCTCTCGCAGCCGGTCCTGCCCTTCGGCACGGCGTGGTTCTCCGGGCACTTCGCCGAGGTCGTCCGCTGGGACGTGTGCGGCTTGCTGGCCCTCGCGGGGGTCTTTTTGCTGTTGATCGAACACACGCGCGGGCGGGTCCGCACCGTCGTGCTGTCGCTGCTGCACGGCCTGGTGCTGGCACTGATGCTGCTGGCGAGCCTGGAGTTCGGCTATTTTGCGCAGACCGGCTCGCTGGCCGATACCTACCTGCTGCGCTATTCGCTCTCGAACCTGGCCGACCTCGCCTCCGTGATCTCGCACGAGATGACCGGCGGCCAGCTGGTGTTTCTGGCGTTGCCGTTCGCGGTAGTGGCGCTGCCCCTCGTCGTCGAGCGGAGCGCCGGGCGGCAGGCCGCGTTGCTGCGCCGGCAGCCGGCGCTTTTCGGATACGTGGCGCTGCCGCTGCTGGTGCTCCTGGCGCTGCCGCGCGCCGCCGTGCCCGAGGCCGTCCGCCCGGTCGAGGGCAACACCTTCGTCCGTCTCTTCGCCGACTTCTTCCGCGGGCCGCCGTTGGGCGGGGCGGGCCTCCCTGCGGCGGCGGGCGCCGAGGCGCCGCTCTTCGACACGCAAGCGCTACGCCTGGCCGCCACCGACAGCCTCCGCCCGCTCAACGTGGTGCTGGTGGTGCTGGAGTCGCAGCGCAGCCCGGCCCGGCATCCGAAGGGCGTGACGCCGTTCCTCGACGCGTTGCAACGGCAGGCCCTCGTGGTGGACGAGATGTACGCCGTGGTGCCCCACACCAACAAGGCGCTGGTGCCCATCCTCTGCGGCATCTTTCCCCGCCTCCGGCAGGGCGGCGCGCCGCGCGTCCCCGGCGCCTGCCTGCCCGCCCTGCTGGCGCCGCTGGGCTACGCCTCCGCCTTCTTCACGCCCGCCACGCTGGCCTTCGAAAACAAGGGCGCGATGCTCCGCAACATGGGCTTCGAGGAGGTCTACGGCAACGAAGCCTTCGACCGGC
The DNA here is from genome assembly GCA_041565995.1 of Rhodothermales bacterium. Lineage (GTDB taxonomy): Bacteria > Bacteroidota > Rhodothermia > Rhodothermales > JBFGTT01 > JBFGTT01. The sequence goes on along the minus strand of JBFGTT010000008.1, from coordinate 14,422 downwards.
AGGGGTTCGATAAGATCAACTACTTCGGCTTCGACGACCGGATCATGCTGGCGCCGAGCCTGGCCTGGGTGGACCGGCAGCGTCACCGAGACAAGCCCTTCCTGCTGACCTACCTGACGCTGGCGCCCCACCATCCCTACAAGCTGCCTCGCTCGGCGAAGCGACACGCCTTCGCGGCGGACAACCCCACCTACAACAAGTACCTCAACACGCTCGCCTACGTCGATGCCTTCCTGGCCGAGTTGTTCGCGGCGTTCGAGGCGCGCGGCCTGATGGAGGAGACGCTGTTCGTCCTCGTGGGCGACCACGGGGAGGCCTTCGGAGAGCACGGACGCCGCCATCACAGCGCCGTGGTCTGGGACGAGAGCCTGCACGTGCGCGCCCTGCTCTACCAGCCCCGCCTCTTCCCCGAAGCCGTGCACGTCGCCGGGCCGCGCCAGCAGATCGACCTGCTCCCGACCCTCGCCGGGCTGCTGGGCGCCCGCCTCGAAGGCGGCTTCCTGCCCGGCGTCTCCCTCCTCGAACCCGTCCCGGCGGGCCGCACGCTCTACCACGCCTGCTGGATCGAAAACCAGTCGATGGCGTTGCGGCAGGGCACCACGAAATTCATCTACCACTTCCGCCGCGCGCCGATGGAGGTCTACGACGTGGCGGCAGATCCGCTCGAAAAAAACAACCTGGCGGCTCGCTACCCGTCCGACCGACTCGAAGCGGCGACGTATGCGATGCTGCGCTGGCGCCGGCGCGTCAACGACCGCTACCGAAAGTAGGAGGCGCGCGGCGGGAGCCCGGCACGACGATGCCTGCGCTGTCTTACTGAGCCGTGCAGCCGTTGCTGAACTTGATCAACGTATGGGGGTATGGGCGTGTGGGGCCTGGGAGAAAAACAAACCCTCCCCCCCTCACACCCCATCGAAACCCGGATGCACAGCGAGACTTTACGGACTCAGGCACGGATCAGTAAATTAAAAAGCTCCTGCCGCGCGCCACGTTTTGCTGCCCCCCGCTTATGCCTGCCGCCGTACCGTTTTGCCGTATCTCCCGGACGCGCTGCGTGTTGGCGGCGGCGGTTCTCCTGCTGGGAGGCCTGGCCGAGAGCCGAGCGCAGGGCTTCAACACCCTCAACGGACGCAACCACCCGGAACTCGACTGGCAGGTGGCCGAGACGGCGCACTTCAAGATCATGTACCCGAAGCACCTGGCTGGCATCGAGGCCGAAGCCGCTCCCATTGCCGAAGCCACCTACGACGCCCTCTCGGAAAACCTGGGCGTCTCGTTCGACCAGAAGATCCGCCTCTATCTCTCGGACGAAGACGAAATCTCGAACGGATTTGCGGCGCCGGTGGGCGAGGGCTACACCAACATCTGGGTCCACACGAACGACTGGGCCGCCACGTGGACGGGGCCGGAGAAGTGGCTGCGCAAGGTCGTCGCGCACGAGGTGACGCACCTGTTCCACTACCGCGCCGTCGCCTCCCGGCCCGCCTGGCTCAACTTCCTCTTCGGCGATCCGCTGCCCCGCTTCTGGACCGAGGGCCTGGCCCAGTACGAGACCGAATCCTGGGACGCCCAGCGCGGCGACCGCTGGCTGCGTACCTCCGTCCTCGACGACCGCCTCTCCTACGACGACGGACGCTCCCTCTGGAACGGACGCCTGCTCTACGCCGTCGGCAACGCCCAGGTACGCTTCTTCGCCCAACACTACGGCGACTCGACGCTGGCCCGCCTGCTGGCTCATCGCCAGAAAACCCTCTTGGGCCTGGCCCGCGTGCACCGCTTCGACACCGCCTTCAAAGCTGTCACCGACGCTTCCTACCGCGATTTTTACGACGACTGGCGGCGCCACGTCAACGTGTATTACAACACCATGGCCAGCCGCCTCGAAACGGTCGATTCGCTGGGCGCCGGGCCGTTGGAGATGCCCGGCCAGTACCTCGACGACGTGCAGTTCAGCCCGGATACCACGCGCCTGGCGGTGCTCTCGGTGACCTCGCTGGAGCGTCCGGTGCGGCGGCTCTACGTCGTCGACCGCGAGACGAAGCGCACGAAGGTCGTGGCCGAAGGCCCCATCCAGGCGCCCGTGGCCTGGAGTCCGGACGGACGGCGCCTGGCCTTCGCGCGCACTACGCGGGGCCGCCATGCCTCGCTGCTCAACGACCTCTACCTCGTCGACGCCGACGGCAGGCACCTGCGCCGCCTCACCCACAGCCGCCGCGCTTTCTCGCCCACGTTCTCGCCCGACGGGCGCCGCCTGGCCTTCGTCGGCTCCGCCGGCGGGACGGCCAACGTCTTCGTGCTCGACCTCGAGACGGGCCGCCAGACCCGCCACACGCCCTTCACCGGCGACGTGCAGATCTCCGGCGTCCGCTGGCATCCCGCCCAGGAAAAACTCGTCTTCGCCCGCATCGCCGAAGACGGCACGCGCGACCTGGTGCTGCTCGACCTCGAGGGCGGCGCGCTACGCCCGCTCACCGACGGCGCCACCGACGACCGGATGCCCGTCTGGAGCCCCGACGGGCGCCGCCTGGCCTTCACCTCGCTGCGCGACGAGGTGCCCAACGTCTTCGTGCTCGACCTCGACGCCGGCGCCCACCGCCGCGTGACGCGCCTGGCCACCGGCGCCTGGGCGCACGGCTGGCTGCCGCCCGATACGGCCCACGCCGCCGGCACCCTCGTGCTCGTCTCCAACGTCACCAAGGAGCGCGACCGCGCCTACCGCATCGACGCCGCCCGCGCCGTGGCCGCCCGCCCCCCGGTAGTCCCCGAGGCCTACGCCGCCTGGACGCACCACCGCCCGCCCCGCGAGGTGCCTCGCGCGCTGCCGCCCGACTCCACCCTCATCCAGCGGCGCTACGCCTACCGCGCCTGGCCCAACCTGACGCACGCCCTCACCGGCGCGCTGCCCTACTACGGCGGCCCCAAGGACTGGGGCCTCGCCGGCGGGACCGTCTGGATCGAGCCGCTCGGCAAGCACCTCATCGGCGTGGCCGGCGGCGTCTCCTTCGGCGCGCCCCGCGAGCGCAGCTTCGTGCTGGCCTCCTACGTCAACAACGTCTTCTACCCCACCCTCAGCCTCAACCTCTTCCGCTTTCCGGAACTGGCCAGCTACTACGGCGAGGACGTGCTCCGGGAGGACTTCATCGGCGGCGACGTCAGCCTCCGCTGGCCGCTCGACTGGTCGGACCATCCCTACGTGGCCGAGCGCTTCAGCCTGCGCCTGCGCTACGCCAAGGTGACGCCGCTCAACCCCGAAGACTTCGCCACGCTCGACGAGCTGCCGAGGCCCGAAGCGGGCCGCCAGGCGGAACTGCGACTGGCCTTCACGCGCAAGAAACAGCGCCCCTACCGCGACAACGTCGTCCACCCGCTCGACGGGGCGGGCTTTCGGATCAAGGTGAAGGGGGCCGCCCGCCTCCTCGGCGCCGACACCGAGTTCCTGCGGGGCGACCTGATGGCCTTCGCCCTCGTGCCCACCCTCGGACGCCAGCGGCTCTACGTCTACGGGCGGGCGCAGGCGCAGACGGGCCGGCCGCTGCCCCAGGATTACATCGGCTTCCGCCGCACCGACGGCGTGCAGATCGACCTGCCAGACATCGTCCCGATCTCGTTCAGCGACACCGACCGGGTGCGCGGCTACCGGCGCTTCGTCGTCGGCAACCGGGTGCTCTTCGGCTCGGCGGAGTACCGCGTGCCGCTGCTGCCGGACTTGCAGACGCGCCTGCTGGGCCTGGTCTCGTTGGGCAGCACGGCACTGGCGGCCTTCGCCGACGGCGGGCTGGTCTGGACCGACGGCACCTTCGACGACGCCGTCCGCCGCCTGGGCGTGGGCGTAGAGGTGAAAAACGCGGTGCGGCTGGCCGGCCTGCTCCAGGTGGGCCACGCCCTGGGCCTGGCGCAGCCCGCCGCCGACCTCGGCACCGGCGCGCGGTACGAAGTCTACTACCGCATCCGCGCCGCCGTGCCGTTCTGACGACTCCCAACGGAAAAAGGCGCCCCCCCGACGGGAGACGCCTTTTCGAGCCGGTGGCGTTTTTTCGCGCCGCGCGGAGCCGCTACCCGATGTGCATCTGCAACTCTTCGCGGCGGTGTTTCTGGCGGAGTTTGCGCAGCGCTTTTTCCTTGATCTGGCGCACGCGCTCGCGCGTGAGGCCGAAGCGCTGGCCGATCTCTTCGAGCGTCAGCGGATGCTCGCGCCCGATGCCGAAGTAAAGCCGCGTGATCTCGGCCTCGCGCGGATGGAGCATCGAGAGCGCGCGTTCGATGTCGATCTTGACCGACTCGTCGAGCAGCGAGTCGTCCGGGGCGATGCCCTCGTCGCTCGGCAGCACGTCGAGGAGGCTGTTGTCGTCGTCCTCGTTGAAGGGCGCGTCCATCGAGAGGTGGCGGCCCGTGTGCTGCATGGCCTCGCGGACTTTTTCGACGTCGATGTCGAGTTCGTCGGCGAGTTCTTCGAGGTTGGGGGCGCGCTCGTGCTCCTGGGCCAGCTTGGCGCTGGTCTTGCGGATCTTCGAGATCGTCCCGATGCGGTTGAGCGGCAGGCGCACGACGCGGCTCTGCTCGGCGAGGGCCTGCAAGATGGCCTGGCGAATCCACCAGACGGCGTAGGAGATGAACTTGAACCCACGGGTCTCATCGAAGCGCTGCGCGGCTTTGATCAACCCGTAGTTGCCTTCGTTGATCAGGTCGGCGAGACTGAGGCCCTGTCCCTGGTATTTTTTGGCTACCGAAACGACGAAGCGGAGGTTGGCGCGGGTCAGTTTGTGGAGGGCGTCCTGGTCGTTTTGTTTGATGCGACGAGCCAGGTCCACCTCCTCCTCCGGGGCCAGCAGGGCGATCTGCCCGATTTCCTGGAGATACTGATCCAGCATCCGCTGCTGACGAGGGACGTACATAGGCCTTCGAGAGTTTTGATGACCGGGGTAGCGGTGCGTCGATAAAGCTTAGGTCAGGCTCGACATGGCATCAAAAGCCCGGCAGCGAGGGCTGGGGCAAGGGAGCGCTGGGTGAGCAACCAGCGATTCTGCACGCCGGTATCCGGGGCAAGGTTCCTGCCGGGTAGAAAGTTCAAGGTACTCTATGCGAAAGCCTCAGCCGTTGTTTCCGGCGAGCGCAAGAACGCCCTCGGCCACCCGACGTTCCTCGCTCATGCGAGGCACTTTCGTCTGGCTGCCGAGGCGCTGGCGGGTTGCGCGAAGCCATGCATAAAACGTGCCGGGTGGCAGCGGGACGACTTCGGGCGGGTCGAAAGCGCGGGCTTCGCGGCGGATCTGGTAGTGCCGGTTGACCGCTTGCAAGTACGCGTCGATGGCCCCGGCGAAGGCGTCGAGGCGCTCCGGCGCCTCTTCGAACTCGACGAGCCACTGGTGCGTGGGCAGGCGGTCGAGGCCGGGCGGGCGCGGCGCCACGTGGAAGTCGCGCACGCGGGCGCCGGTCTGCGCGCAGGCCCGTTCGAGCGCCGCGCGGGCTTCTTCGCCGAAGACCGCCTCGCCGTAGGCGTCGAGCATCTCGTTGGTGCGTCCGGACACCAGGATCTTGTGCGGGAAGGTCTGCGTGAAGCGCACCACGTCGCCGAGGCCGTAGGCCCAGAGGCCGCTGCACGTCGAGAGAAACGGCGCGTAGCGCACGCCGGGTTCTACGTCGGCGAGGGTGTATCGGCGCGGGCGCTGCGCCGCCAGGTCTTCGAAGCGGACGAATTCGAAGAAGACGCCGCCGCAGAGGTACAGCAGCATGGCCGGGTCGTCGAGGTCCGTCTGGAACGAGAAGAAGCCCTCCGAGGCGCCGTAGGTCTCGACGAAGTGCAGCCCCGGCAGGCCGATCTGCTGCACCAGCAGCGCCCGGTAGGAACGCAGGGCCACGCCGCCGGAGAAGAACACCCGGAGGTTGGGCCACACCTCGCCGACGGTCGTGGCCCTGGCGCCGTGTTTCTCGTTGAAGCGGCGCACGAGCAGCTTGAAGAGCACGAGGGCCCAGCTCGGCACCATCACCAGCGCGCGCACGTCGAGGTCTAGCGTCCGCTCGACGACGGCTTCGAGCTTGCGCTCCCAGTGCGGCAGAAAGGCGACCTCGTTGGGCACGGCCTGCAACAGGCGCCGGAAGAAACGCGGCGCGTGCGCGGCCACCAGCCCGCTGATCTCGCCGACGTACGTGCCGGGGAACTGCGCGTCCTCCTCGATGCGCCCCGGCAGCGTCAGGTGCTTGCCCCGCAGGAAGCCCGCGTCGCCCGTCTGGGCCAGGTAATGCAGCCCCGCCGCGAGGCCGAAACGGCGGTCCTCGGCCAACATGCTGCGGCTGACGGGGAGGACCTTGCCCGCCGACGCGGTGCCGCTCGATACGGCGAAGTGGCGGAAGCGGCCCGGCCACATCACGTCGGCGGCGCCCCGGCGTACGCGCAGGGCGTCTTCGCGGAGGTCGTCGTAGTCGTGCAGGGGCACGCGCTCCTGGTAGGCCCCCACCACGTCCGGCGCGCGGGCGATCTCGGCGAAGCCGAAGCGGCGGCCCCACTCGGTGCCGGTGGCCCGGCGCAGCAGCCGGCGCAGCAGCCGTGCCTGCGTCCCCACGGGATCGTCCGTGAACCGCCCGACGGCGGCGAGCGGCCCGAAAGGCACCCTGTGCAACAGCCTGCTGCCTGTCCTGTTCATCCAGCCCTCCCGCGTGCCGGTAAGCAGGCTTCTCAACGGCGCGGCGCGGCGCAGGATCCCGGACCGACGCGGTGCGCAGGAGGCACCCTTTACCAAAACCTCAAAGGCGGCGACGGCGTTGATGCGTACCTTGAGGCATCCCTACGTTGCACGCCCACCGCCCCATGATCCCCGCGCCGCTGCTTCAACAGACCGACTTCGACCCGAAGCGCTTCGTGCTCGACTGCCGGGGGCGCTCGCTCGACTGCCGGCCCGGCCTGGCTGCCGGCGCGCACGTCATGGGCGTGCTCAACGTCACGCCCGACTCCTTCTCCGACGGCGGGCGCTACCCGACCGTGGACGCCGCGCTGCGCCGCGCCGAGCAGATGCTCGAAGAGGGCGCCGCGCTGATCGACGTCGGCGGCGAGTCCTCGCGCCCGCGCGGCGCAGCCTACGGCGCGGGCGCCGAGGCCGTCTCGGCGCAGGAGGAACGCCGGCGGGTGCTGCCCGTCGTCGAGGCCCTCGCCCGGCGCTTTCCCGAGGCCCTGCTCTCCATCGACACCTACAAGCCCGACGTGGCGCGGGCGGCGCTGGAGGCCGGCGCGCACCTGGTCAACGACGTGACGGGGCTGCGCTACTACCCGGAGACGGCGGCGGTGGCGGCCTCGTTCGGGGCGCCGCTCGTGGTAATGCACGCGCTGGGCCGCCCCGGCCAGATGCCGCACGAACACCGCTACGCCGACGTAGTCGAAGAGGTGGCAGCGGCGCTGCGCGCCTCGATCAACGAGGCCGAGGCGGCGGGCCTGCGGCACGTCGTCACCGATCCAGGCTTCGGCTTCGGCAAGACGCCCGCCGAGAACCTGCGGCTCGTGGGCCGCGTGGACCGGCTGCTGGCGCTGGGCCGCCCGGTGCTGGTGGGCCTCTCGCGCAAGAGCACCATCGGCGTGGTCCTTGGCACACCGGAGCGCCCGGCGCCCGTCCACGAGCGCCTCTTCGGAACGCTCGCCGCCACGGCGCTGGCCGTGCTGCGCGGCGCCACGCTGGTGCGGACCCACGACGTGCGCCCGACGGTTGAAATGCTGCGGGTGCTGGCCGCCGCGTACGCAGCAAGCGCCTGACCTGCGCCGCTCGAAATTCGGATTTCGGGATTTGAATTTCGATATTCGGGTCTGGGATTTAACCGGAGGTGCGCTCTTGTCCCTCTTCACCCTCTTCGGCATCATCGAGGTGCGGCTGGTCGATCTGATCGAGATCGTCCTGGTGGCCTATTTGCTCTACCGGCTCTACCTCTTGATGCGGGGCACGCTGGCCGTCTCGATCTTCCTGGGCCTGATGGCGATCTACCTGGTGCAGGTGCTCGTGGGCGCCTTCGACATGAAGATGCTCCAGGCGCTCTTCAGTTCGCTCAACGAAATCGCGGTGCTGACGGTCATCATCCTCTTCCAGCCGGAGATCCGGCGGGTGCTGCTGCTGCTGGGCCAGAACCCGTTTCTGCGGCGCTTTCTGACCTCGCCGGCGCAGCAGGAACTGATCACCGAGATGGTGGCCGCCGTGGGCGAGATGAGCCGCAAACACATCGGCGCGCTCATCGTCTTCGCCCGCACGACGGGCCTGCGCAACTACATCGAGACGGGCGAACTGCTGCAAGCCAAGGTCAGCCGCGACCTGCTCGTGACGCTCTTTTACGCGCAAAATCCGCTGCACGACGGGGCGGTGATCGTGCAAAATCGGCGCATTGAGGCGGCGCGCTGCATCCTGCCCGTCTCCACCAGCATGCGCCTCAGCCCGCACCTGGGCCTGCGCCACCGCGCCGCCGTCGGCCTGACCGAACAGACCGACGCCTTCGTGGCCATCGTCTCGGAAGAGACGGGCCACATCTCGATCTCCGAAAACGGCGAACTGATCTCGAACCTGACCCTCAACGAATTCCGAACGCACCTGACCGAAGCGCTCAGCCTGCCCGCCGCCCCTGCCGACGCCGAACGCAGCCCCGCCGAGGTGTGAGTGCGGGCCGGGCGAGCAGCGAAGAGGCCCCCGTTGCGCGGTCTCCCGCTTCCTCCTGAGCCTTTGCCGGTGCCCTTTTTCGAAGAAACCCGTCTCCCGTGCCCGACGAACGCTTATACCAGCGCCGACGCGCTCATCTGGTGGAGGAACTGCATCAGAAAGGCATCCGGGACGAGCGGGTGCTGGCGGCCATCGGCAAGGTGCCCCGGCACCTGTTCGTCGAGCCGGCCCTGCACAACCGCGCCTACCTGGACGAGGCGCTGCCCATCGGCCTCAACCAGACCATCTCGCAGCCCTTCACCGTCGCCTACCAGACGATGCTGCTCGATCCGCAGCCCGGCGAGCGCATCCTGGAGGTGGGCACCGGCAGCGGTTACCAGGCCGCCGTGCTGTGCGAACTCGGCGTGCGTCTCTTCTCGGTCGAACGCCACCGGCCCCTGCTCGTGCGCACCGCCGCCATCCTGGAGGGCCTGGGCTACCGCGTCGTCACGCGCCACGGCGACGGCACGCTCGGCTGGGCCGCCTTCGCCCCCTACGACGGCGTCATCGTCACCGCCGGCGCCGCCGAGGTGCCCCCGGCGCTGCTCGAACAACTGCGCCGCCCCGAAGACGACCGCCCCGGCGGACGCCTCGTCATCCCCCTGGGCGACGAGCAGGGCCAGGTGATGACGCGCATCACGTGCACCGACCCCGACGCCTACGAGTACCTGGAGACGCACACCTTCCGCTTCGTCCCCCTCATCTCCGAAGACGGATTCTCCTGAAGAAAAAACCACCCCAATCCGCACTCCTCAATCCCCGCTCGGCTCGCCTTTGCGAAGCCACGTCCGGCCGTCGTGGTCGATGCGCTCGACGACGCCGACGATGGTGGCGTCGGTGGGGGTGAGGCCGGGGCGGAAGGGAATGGCGGCCTCGCTGGCGGTCGAATACATGACCACGTCTCCCTCGCCGGCATCGACCGTGTCGAGCGAGATGATGGGCGTGCCGGTTTCCTTGCCGGCGAAGGTCAGCGGCTGCACCAGCAGCAGGCGCCGGCCTTCGAGCGACGGATATTTGCGCGTGGCCCAGAGGTTGCCGATGACGCGGCCCAGGTTCATGCTTCCACCAGTTCGGCTTCTTCGCGAGCCGGTGCGCCTTCCTGCCTCGCCACGTCCAGCTTGTCGACGATGGCCGTGATGACGGCGTCGACGGGCTTGTTGTGCGTCAGCGCGGTCTGCCGGGCGCTCGATCCCTGCGCCACCAGCACGATCTCGCCCACGCCGGCGCCCACGCTGTCGACGGCCACCACGAAGCCGCTCTTGAGCGAATAGTCGAGCTCGACCGGCTGCACGATTTGCAGCTTCATCCCGACGAGTTGTTCGTCCTTGCGCGTGGCCCAGACGGTGCCTACGACTTTTCCGAGGATCATGGCGACACCGGTTGTTTGAGGGAGACACGGTGCAGGTTACAGGTTTCGCGCCAGGAGCGCAAGCACGCCGGCCCAGGCGCAGCCGGGAACCTGCAACTTTTATTCGAACGGGATGCCCGGCGTCTCGAAATCGACGCCGAAGAAGGCGGCGACGGTGGCGGCGTGGTCGTTGAAGGAGGCGCGCGTGCCCAGGTTGCGCCCGCCGCCGTGGCCGTAGACGAGCAGCGGCACGTACTCGCGGCTGTGGTCGGTCGAGGGGGTGGTGGGGTCGTTGCCGTGGTCGGCGGTGAGCACGAGGCGTCCGCCTTCGGGCAGCGCCTCGAGCAGGACGGGCAGGGCGCGGTCGAAGGCTTCGAGGGCGCGGGCGAAGCCGTCGGGGTCGTTGCGATGGCCGAACTCCTGGTCGAAGTCGACGAGGTTGGTCCAGAGGAAGGCGGGCCGTCCGTCGCGACCCAGCGCGCGCATCTGCCGGAGCGTCTCGGCGAGGCCTTCGTCGTTCGACTTCGTCTTGTGGCTCTCGTCGAAGCCCACGCCGCCGAAGAGGTCGCTGATCTTGCCTACGCTGACGGTGCGCACGCCGCCACGCCGGAGGGCCTGCTGCACCGGCTCCGGGGGCAACAGCGAGAAGTCCTTGCGCTCCGCCGAGACGCGCGTGTAAGCCCCCGGGCGGCCCACGAAAGGCCGGGCGATGACGCGCCCGACGGCGTGCGCGCCCACGCAGACCTCCTCGCGGGCGATGCGGCACATCCGGTAGAGCGCCTCCAGGGGGATCGTATCTTTGTGCGTGGCGACCTGGAAGACGCTGTCCGCTGAGGTGTAGACGATGGGATGGCCCGTGCGCTGGTGCGCCTCGCCCAGTTCCTCGATGATGGCGGTGCCCGAGGCGGTCCGGTTGCCCAGCACGCCGCCGCAGCCCGCTTTGGCGACGAAGGCGTCGATGACCTCGGCGGGGAAGCCGTCGGGGTAGGTGGGGAAGGGCTGTTCGAGGCGAAGGCCGGCCAGCTCCCAGTGGCCCGTCGTGCTGTCCTTGCCTGCCGAGACTTCGCGCATCCGCCCGTAGTGGGCGCGCGGCGCCGGGGCGGGGGGCACGCCCGCCAGCGGCGCGATGCAGCCGAGGCCGAGTTGCGCCAGGTGAGGCAGGGCCGGGCGGGCGACGGCGCAGACGTGGCCCAGCGTGTCGCTGCCGGCGTCGCCGTAGCGCGCCGCATCCGGCTGCGCCCCGATGCCGACGCCGTCGAGAATGATGGTGACGAAAAGCGGCACGGGGTTATTCGAGAATCGTACAGGTGCCCGATTCGAAGGCTTCGCGGAGGGCTTCGGTGGCGTCGGCGCGGAAATCGTCGGGGTCGAGGTGCCGGTCCTGCAGCAGCGCGATGCCGATGCTGACACCGCCTTCGAGCGGGCCGGCCTCCAGGGCGAAGTCTTGCTGAACGCGCGCTCCCCAGGCTTCGACCTCGAAGACGGGGCCGTCGTAGAAGACGCCGTAGGTCAGCTCGCCGAAGCGCACCACGCGCGCCTGCGGCGCGGCCTGTCGCAGCCGGGCTTCCAACACCCGCTCGGCGGCGGCGACGGCGCCCTCGCCCTCGTCGGCGAGGGCTTCGGCGCGGTTGAGGTAGACGAAGGCCAGGGCCAGCGTGAGTTGTTGGGCGCGGGCCTGGTCCATCTCCTCGGCGATGATCTCGCGGCGCGGGCGTTCCGGCTGCCGGTCGTCGTCGGCTTCCGGGGGTTCGAGCAGGGCGCCCAGCAGGCGGGCGAACTGCGCCAGCAAGGCGCGCGCGCGCGGGTCGCTCAGGCGTTCGTCCTCGGCGGTGTCGGCCAGCAAAAAATAGGCGGCGGGGTCGGTGGGGCGGGGCACGGGCGCCAGGGCCACCTGCCGCACGGCGGTGGGCCGGACGCTGTAGCCCAGGCTGCCGGCGGGGATGCCGCCTTCGCCCACGTGGCGCACCGTCACCGGCTGTTCGGTCATGCTCGCCGTCAGCAGGGGCGTGCGGGCCGAGAAAGAGCCGCCTTCGTAGGTGGCCTTGCCCTCGGCGACGTGCGCCACGATGCGGTAGTCCGGCGCGAAATCTTCCTGTTTGAGCAGGCAGACGGTCTGCGCGTCGAGGGCGGCCCGTAGCGCTTGCAGGTAGGGCACCAGGACCGGCTCGCCGACGCCGTCCGCGGCGTCGGCCCGTGCCTTCGCCGCAGCTCTAGGCCGGGCCTCCACCACGGCCGGGCGCGCCTCGGAGGCGGCGCCGTACACCTTCGGCGGGCGGGCGGGCGTCGGCACGGACGCTTCGGGCGCCTCGGCTGACTCGGGCGCTTCGCCGTCGGGTTGCCGGGATCGATCCTTCGGGCGGATCTCCATGATGCCCAGCGCTTGCAGGTCGTCGGGCGCCTCGGCCGGGGGCGAGACGTAGAGCGGCTGCGCGGCCCGGTGACGACGACGCAACGCCGCCACCAGCAACAGCAGCGCGATCAGCAGCAGCACCGCCGCCGCCGCATACAGGATGGGCTTTTCCAGCACGATTGCAAGCACGGCGGCCACGACGGCAAGGACGCTAAAGAGAACGCGAAGCATGCGACTTCTGCGGAAGAACGCAGGGATAGAGTTGAATAAGCAATCTACCAGCACCCGCAGCGAAAGTCAACCGATAACCCGCCGCCGCGCAGCCTGTATTTCGCCGACGCCGCCGCCACGCCGGGACTGCCGCCGCCGCGCGGGTACGGAAACGGCGCGCGGCAAAAGGGCACGCTGTTTGGCCTACCCCACGTAGCGAGCACGAGCAGAAAGGCACCTCCCCCCCGCAATTCCCCCCCAGGAAGCCGTTTTGAGGCTTCGCCGGCTGTTTCGCTCGCCGCCTTCAGGCCGGGTTGAATCAAATCAATCCCGGAACAGAGTCTCACCTTGATATTCGGATCCATGAAAAGTACCGCTGCTTTTTCAGTCGATCAGGCCACCGCTTGGCGCCGGATGCGCACGGCGATCCGGATGCTGCCGGCGTTCGTGTTGCTGGCCGCGACCGGCTTGAGCGCGCAGGCCCAGACGCTCGACGACGAAAACGTTCCCTACGGCGGCTACGTCGACGTCGGATACGCCCAGGAGGGACCCGGCGTCCAGAACGCCGGCGGCGGGGCGTGCCGCGCGCCCATCCTCTTCGAAGGCCCGGCCCCCGGCGCGTACGCCGGTACCCAGTTTGCCGGCGTGACCATCTCCGCCATCGCCGGCAACGTCGGCAGCGGACCCCACGCCGGCGAGCCGCGCAAGCCCATGATCTTCAACAGCAGCGCGCCCACCGGCGGCGACGCGGACCTGGGCAGCGCCAACGAGACCTTCGGCGGGCCGGGCATCGGCGACGGAGGCCGCCAGGGCCAGCCCGGCGCCAACGCCATCGCCCGGCGCAACATCCTCATCATCTCGGAAGATAACGAGCAGGCAGATCCCGACGACAATGCCAACGGCGGCTACCTCGTCTTCGAATTCAACGCCGACGTGCAGATCAAGAGCGTGGAGCTGCTCGACATCGACTCCAACGAATTCGCCAAGATCCGCGTCTACGACGCCGGCGGCAACCTGCTCAACCCGCCGATCCTGGCACAGGCGCTGGGCAACAACAGCTTCCAGAACGTGCCCGTCAACGCCAGCGGCGTGCGCCGGATGACGATCCAACTCAGCAACAGCGGCTCGGTGACCGCCATCAGCTTCTGCGAACAGGCCGACCTGGAACTGGCCAAGTCGTCCAATCCCGACGCGACCGACCCGCAGCCCAACGCCGGCGACCTGGTGCGCTACACCATCACCGTCTTCAACAACCCCAACATCGGCGATCCCTTCGGCAACCCGTTCGTCGGCGAACCCTGGCCCAACGCCGTGACGGCTACGTCCTTCACCGTCACCGACGCCCTCCCGGCCGAACTGGCTTTCGCAGGCGCCAGCTTCAGTTGCCCGGCGGGCACGAGTTGCTCGAGTTCGTTCTCGGCTACCGCCGGACCCAGCGGCGCGGTCTCGTTCAACCTGCTCGGCCTGCCGGTGGGCGCTACGGCGACGCTCACCATCGAAACCACCGTGGTGGCGGCAGGCTCGACGCTCAACACCGCGGATGTTGCCACCGCCGCCCAGTTCGACCCGGATTCGTCGCCGGGCAACTGCGCTAGCACCGGCCCGCGATTAAGCCCTGGCTCCGTTCCTGCGGGCAAGGAGGACGACTGCTTCGGCGTCGCGCTGGCCGTGCTGCCGGTCGAACTCGTCGCCTTCGAGGCCACCCTCGACGGTCGCTCGGCCACGCTGCGCTGGCAAACCGCCTCCGAAACCAACAACGCCGGCTTCGAAATCCAACACCGCTACGCCGCCGAGGCCGACAAGGCCAACTCCGCCTTCGAGACCCTCGGCTTCGTCAACGGACACGGCACCACG